>QMSL01000088.1 GCA_003649665.1 Thermoprotei archaeon
CCGCTTGGAAAAGGCCCTAAATAGACTCCTGGTACATCATGTGGTACGTCTCTATCCCTTCTCATTATCTCCACTAATAACTCTCCTAATGAGATGACATTAGGCATCTTCTCACTGTAATTATATGGAATGCCTCTTAGTTTTTTAGATTACCAACAAATTACCAATGTGCATATATTTGTCTTAAGTCAATGCTTACTTCATGTCATCGCTTATATACTCTATCGATATAACTATAGTTATATGAGGCATCAAGTAACTCAGCATATTACCATTAAATAGTCACGGGGTGTGCTATGTGAGCAATCGCTACCTCATATACATAGGTCCTGCAAAAATGCTGAAACCTGTCTCTGAGAAGTACTATAAAGAGGTTATTACATCTGGATCTAAGAATTTAACATTTCTAATAGTGACTAATACTCCTCTACGGAGGATAATTCCTCAGATAAGGGATATCGTTCTAAATAACATAGCCCTTGGGATTACAGTATATATTGTCTCCTACGGCGAATTTAACCAGATGCTTAATCATCTTAAGGAGTGTATATATAATAATGTGGATGAGATAACATCTATTGACATTTATGTAATTCGTGGCTATAAGGAGTACTCTGATAGGATCAAAAGTTTTCTAAAGGATCTTAATATTAGCTATAAGGAGGTGGTATTGTGAGTAAATTTTGACTTCGTAATTACTGTCGACAGAACTCTCATGACTAATCATCACGGTAGGGTCTTCCTTGGTTTCCTTACTACAAGTCCGGCAATAGGGATACCTGAGCGTCTCTGGATGTGGATATGTGCTCCTAAACCGAAGGTTGATAAAGAAGGTAGACCTTTAGAAGCTCCTTATGGGCTTAGGAAGATAGAGGCTGCATTGCTTGACGCGGGATTTAAGGCAGCAATAATAGATCCTGATTATCTAGATAAGCATCTCAAGACAGCGAAAGCTCTATTAATTGGCCATCATGACTTCTTCGCCTTTTGTGCTCCAAGCAATACTTGGTGGGCTGTCACAAAGAAAGAGCCTGTTAATAGGAAGTACTTTATAAAACTCATGGAATCTAAGCCTGTAAGACAATTCAAGAAAAGAGGAGGAAAGATTGTTGTAGGAGGACCTGCTGTATGGCAATGGCTCTTCGTTGAAGACCTATGGGAAAAATGGGGAGTCGATACGATAATTGATGGCGAGGGAGAGAAAGTAGTAGTCGAAATTGCAGAGAGAATACTCGAGGGTAAGCCATTACCTAAAATCATTTACGTATCTCCTCGTGATGCCCCCTCAATAGAGGAAATACCGACCATAAAGGGAGCTAGCGTAAATGGTCTAGTAGAAATAATGCGTGGTTGTCCTAGGGGATGTAAATTCAGTAGCGTTACCTTAAGACCATTACGCTTCATACCTTTAGAGAAGATACTAGAAGAAGTGAGAACTAACATAAGATTCGGCGTCAACCATATAATTCTTCATTCTGAAGATGTATTACTTTATGGGGCTAATGGTATAAGACCACGTGAAGCTCCCCTCTTAAAATTGCATGAGGCAATAATAAGCGAGGGAGTAAAATCGATGGGCTGGGCTCATGTAAGTCTTGCTGCTGTAGTCTATGCTCAGAGAAATGGTCGTATAATATCAAAACTTACTGAGTTAATATACTCTAAGATGGATCAGAACGATCTTGGAGTACAGACGGGAATAGAAACTGGTTCGCCTAGACTAGCTAGATTGATAATGCCTGCTAAGGCAGCACCATACAAACCTGAAGAATGGCCCGATATAGTTGAAGAAGCATTTTCAATACTTGCTGATAACAATATATTACCAGCTGCAACCATAATTCTGAACATACCTGAAGAAACTCCTGATGATGTAGCTAAAACTGCCGAGCTCATAGATAGGCTTAAGGATTACCCAAGCCTCATAGTGCCAATGTACTTCGTGCCTTTAGGAGTGCTCAAGAATAAGAAGGAGTTATTAAACTTTAGGATAAAAGCTGAACATATAGAGGTAATGTGGAAATGTCTTGAGCATTCACTTCGTTGGGCCCCTAAGCTAATAGACACATACCTTTCAAGAAATCCATTAGTAAGAATAGGACTAAAGGCATTTCTAGAAATAGTCAAACTCAAGAAGAGGAGCTTAGAAAGTAAGGTAAAACAAATCATTAAGGAAGCTGCAAAGGGTCAATATGAACATGTAGTTTCCTCTAATACTTCGTAATTAATTCATAAGGTTATTACTAATATCCCTCAGAACGTCCTTAATATTGCCCTCGGTGTATGTAATTTTAACTTTAATCTTTCATACTCAAGTCTAGCTAGCAGAAAGCTTAATGCAGCCTCAGCTCCCTGATTGTAATTCAGTCCGTTAGGCGTTATTCCATCATAACAACCTCCACTCTCCTTATCGTAAATACTCCTCCTTATTGAATTCCTACCAAGATACCATTCCATAGCGATTCTAGCGATTTTGAGATATCTCTCATCTTTAGCGACTTTAAATCCACTTAATGCAGTCTCAACCATAGCTCCTGCCTCTACTGGTTGCTGATCATAAAGTGCTCTAGGCCCACCTCTCCTATACCATCCTCTATTGCCTATCGGCCAGAAAATTCCATCCACTATTGTTATCTTACTTAAGAACTCGAAACTTTCCCTCGCTACCTCCAAAAACCTTAACTCCTTGGTCACATCGTATGCTAAGAAGAGAGCCTGAGGTAACCTAGCATTCTCATATGCAACTATATCTTCAAACCATCTCCAGGAGCTGTCAGCAACACTATCGTATAATTCTACAAGCCTCCAGGCAAGTCTTTCTATGTACTCTGCTATTCTTGAATCGTGGGTTATCTGATAATACTCGTATAGCCCTATTATAGTTATCGCCATTCCTCTTGGTGATTTTAAACTGTCTATAGGCTTGAGTGAGGTTTCTAACAACTCCTTAGCGGCTAGTTTTAGCTTCTCAGGCATCTTAGAGGCAAAAAGTGAAGCACATCCCCATATGGCTCTTCCATAGCAATCCTCGCTTACATCCCATCTATGTTGCCTATCATAACTGAGCTTATTGTAAAATAGCCCATCATCCCTATGCATGTAACAAAGGAAACTTAAGTACGTTCTGGCTAATCGCTTCGCAATTTCTGAAGGGCGTAGATCGTAGTATTTAGCCACTACGACTAAGGCTCTTGCATTATCATCTGTGGAGTATCCTTCCTTCCTATCCGGTACGAAGTACTTAGCATGCTGGAGAAGTCCTGTATCATCGGTGAATTCCTTAAGATACTTTAGTGTAAGTGGGGGCAACATATTCTCCCACCTCCTTATACTTATGCTCTTCAACTACGCTCGCTAGTAGATTAAGGAATCTAAGCGAAACGTACTCCCACCTAAGCTTAAGTCCATACCTTAACGCATTAGCCTCGATCTTCTTCCTCAGCTCTGGATTCATTGCTATACTTACTATCGCGTTCGCTATAGACTTGGGATCCTTAAACTTACAAAGTAAGCCTCTTCCATTAGCCAGCATTTCTCTTGCGTAAATGAATGGTGTTGAAACAGTGACTTTTCCATAACCTAGAGCATATGAAAGTGCTCCACTAGAGACCTGAATCTCGTTCACATAAGGCAATAGCACAACATCACATGCCACTATATATTTAACGTAATCCTCCTTTGTTAGAAATCTATCCACAAATATGACCTTATCTTCTAAACCTAATTTTGAGACGAGTTTCCTTAACTTCTTACGATAAACTCTTTTCATCCTGAGCTTAGGATGAACTTCTCCTACGACCATATAGATTGCATTATCTACGTACTTTATGATATCCTTCATAGCCCTTATGCCGTATTCTATGCCCTTATCGGGACTCAATAGTCCTATTGTTAATATTGCGAACTTCCCCGAGATTCCTAATTTCCTCCTAAGGGAATCCCTATCCCCGACGTAAATAGACCTCACACCATGCGGAATCACGTGGATTCGCTTTCCCTCATCTATGTTATAGTATTTCGTTAGCAAATTCAGCGAATTTCTGCTCATTACTGTTATCGCATTACTTAATTTCATTACCTGCTCCGTAACCCTTTTTGCTATATCATCGGGTGGATTTATCACGGTATGCAATGTGGTTATGACAGGTACGTCTACCTCATTGAGAAACTCTATTAAGTAACTTCCCCACCTACCTCCAAATATACCATATTCATGTTGTATCATTACTGCATCAAAGTTAACAGTATTTACATATCTAGCCGCTTCTACGTAATCATTTAACTTATTACGTCTAATTACAAATTCCACTTCTTCAGGGTATCTTATTCTCCTCTCAATACCTTGATTTACCGCAATTATACTTACGTCTACACCTAACTCAGTTAGAGCTCGAGCAAGCTCGCTGGAGTACTCCGCTATCCCACATTTTTCTGGGGTATACGTGCTAAGTATGCATATATGCATGTTCAAATCACCTCCATACGCTATAAGGTCAGTATCCCTATTCCCAGTGAGCTTGAATTTGATGAGGGATGATAAGCCTAAGCGTTTTTTGACCCTTAGAGTTAAGAGGGGCGCTTTAATAAACTTTTCGGTATTTAATGCACATAAGACTAAGTCTTCGCTGTGGTGAGGATAAAACATATTACCCTACTTAATAATTATATTTGTGCAGGATGACGACAGGTGACGGCACTGAATAAGTGATGACGTTGTCGCCCAAGCTGACGCATTCTTCCTATATCTAGAAAAGTTTCAGATCTAAGAACCCTAATAGAAACTCGTCTTATCCTCTTACAACTTGTATTTCCTCATATTTCCTTTTTAGCTCGCTTTCTCTTCCTTCTTCTCCTCTTCTTTTTCCTCCTTTATTTCCTTTTCCAGTTCTTTGAGTTCCTTTTCTAACTCCTTTTCTAACTCTTCTATCGGCTTCGGAGGAGGTGTTGTAGCTAATGTATATCCAATCCATGCAATTATACCGAATATCCCTGCTATTGCTAAGAACCCTGTTAGCTTAAGTACAAAGATGTCAACAGGCATGTTGAAGACGTATAGCTCTGGGGGGCTAAATACAAGCCATCCATAGACTAGTATTACCACTACCGAGACTACTAATATGATCAGACCTATTACTTGATCCTTACTCATGTCCCTCACCTTACTCTGCAAGTTACATTATCATAAGTTACCTTAAGGCTTATATATCGATTACCATGAATATAGATCAGCTCATTAACTTTTAGGCCATTTCTAAGAATAGCACCATCATAGTAAAGCGGTCTTCCTCTCGTTTAGCTCTATCGATAGTTCAAGATGTTGATATGTGTACGCAATGAATAAGGAGTTAATAACTAGGTAAAGGCCTAACGTTACGCATTAGACTTAAAACCTTTAGCTTGTAGTAATGTTTATAAACTTTTAAGTATGACTAAGATATTACCTGAGGGTCTATATGAGTGGCAAATATAAATCGATTATAGGCAAGTTAGTGACACTCATACTGATAGCAACCATAATGTTAAACGTTATAATATTATGTACAAGCACATTAGCGCAGGAAGTACCACGTGGCCCTTGGGTTGACGAAGTCATATTCAGCTTAGAGGAAGATCAAGCAAAGGCTCTCGATATGTTAAAGAAGAACGAGATTCAAGCGTACTTCACAGATATCGCCGATCCTGAACTATTTAAGGAGATTAAGCAATCGCCAGAGCTCAAATACGTTCTCTCTTATGGATCCTACTTTGAACTTACGTTTAACCCAGTAGGTCCAGAGTTCAA
>QMSL01000089.1 GCA_003649665.1 Thermoprotei archaeon
AGAACTACTCTCACGTTATTGTATAACGCCATAGATTATCTTAATGAGATAGGTCTTATCAAGAGTTATAGGGTTATCCTGCTTGATGACCTTATAATAGGGCAGAGTATCCCCTATGCTAGGGCTTATGATTTTAATAACTACAGATGGTCTCCGCCTAGGTTTCCTAAAGTAGACGAGGTTCTTAAGATATGGCATAGGGGTTTAAAGTAGAGGAGTTAGTGTTAGTAGTCTGATGAGAGAGGTAGATGTACGGAAAGTGCTTGATTCTTTAGAGGAGAGGGGCGTTGCCTTTGCTGATATTATTTTGGTAGATGAGGAGTACTATTGTTGGGCTTTGAGGGGATTTTCTGCGGATATGACTAGGGAGCGTAGTAAAATTGCCTGTGTTAGGGTATTGAATAATGGCGTGTGGGGTGTGGCGTGTGAGTATGGCGATGTTGTCGATTATAATAGGCTTGTAAGGAGGGCTCTTCTTTCGTGTAATGTTGCGAGGGCTAATAAGGATATGGCTGTATTGGGCTATGCTGAGGGGCCATCGCTTTCGATTAATTATGTTCATCCAGTTAAGGTCCTTCCTGTTGATATGAGTGAAGAGGTGTTCTCAATTCTTTCGGAGATTAAGTCTCTATTTGAGGTACAAGGCGTAAGGATTGTTGAGGTGTTGCTTGACTTTTGGCTTATAAGTAAAAGGTACTGGAATACTGATGGGAGTGTTGTCTTTGAGAGGAAGCCTCTCCTAACGTTGACTATATACGTTGTCACGGATAGTGGTCAGGTGAGTGGTATTGTGGGTTCAAGTTCTGGGCTTGAGTTCTTAAGGGAGAAGGGACATTTATGGTTAATTGAGAATATGAGGCGGCGTATTGTTGGTCTTGCTAAAAGCAGGGCCCTTAATCCGCTTTTCAGTGGCTTTAAGTTTGAGGTAATACTCGACTATGATGTTTCAGCTGCGTTCGTTCATGAGGCAATAGGCCATATGTTGCAGGCGGATAACTACATGACGAGGAGGGCAAGGCGATTGCCTATAGGGTTGAGGATATCGTCTGATGAATTGACTATTTACGACGATCCAACTGTTCCTAATGGTTTTGGCAGCTATATTTGTGATGATGAGGGGATTAGGGCTGATAGGAAGACGTTAATTGAGGATGGGATTATAGTATCGTTTGTGAACTCTAGGAGTAGTGCTGCATTCTTTAACATGGAGCCTACGGGGAATGGTAGGGGTTGGAATAATGTAGCTCGTAGTATGATGAGCAATTTGGTAGTAAAGCCAGGGGATTGGAGGCCTAATGAGATGATAGAAGAGACCAAGAGAGGAATAGTGCTTCAAGGCCTGATCATGGGGAGGTATGATGAGAATGGGAATGTAATCATAGAAGCTGAAAACGGCATTTATGTGGAGAGGGGTGAGGTTAAGTCGTTTATAAGAGGGCCGTTGGTTTTAAAGGGAAATGCGAGGCGTTTGCTTTCATCTATTTGTGCGATAGGTAGATATATAGCGTCAAGGCCATCGTTTGAGAAGGGAATGCCGATTAGTGAGTACGTGCCAATGCTTAAGCTATCTCAGGCGAGAATTTATAGTCAGGCATGATGCATTTAGGTGATGTAAAATGATTCCATATGGGCCTTTTGTGCACTGGATTTTGGGACCGTGTCTAGGAGTGAATATAATTGGTTTCAGAAGGGAGTGCGTTCTCAACTGCATTTACTGTCCATATGTTCTAAGTAAAGGGAAGTGCACGAGATTGAATAGCTCCATTGAGGGATTAATTAAGACATATGAGAAATATAGTAATGTAGTAGATGTAGTATTCATTGGGGGATATGGTGATTCTCTTTTGAATCCGTCCTTAACCAACGTATTATCTTCCATTAGAAGCGCTATTGGTGTTAAGATAGCATTGATGACTACGTATTTATCTGTGACCATGATGTGCATACCTAGAGATATACTGGATCTAGTGGATTTTATGATTATTAAGTTTGACGCGGTTTCAGAGGAGGCAGTTGAATTCATTAATAGGCCAAGTGCTAATGTAAGAATTGATGATACTATAAGATCCGTTAAGGCTCTCTCGGAAGTTAGCAATGTAATTTTGGAGGTAAACTTGCTACGTGGTTCCTCTCGTTTTCTAAATACTGAAAGCATAGAGTTACGTAAGTTGATAGAAGCCATAATAGACATATCGCCTCAGCGTGTAGGATTACAATCATTCCCTGGATTCTCGGATGTGGGGACATTAAGCATTAATGAATTGATCGAAGTAGCGAGAGTTATTTCCGATTATATTAGCTGGAGGAGAATATCTATTAGGGGACTCCCGCTTCCCTCATTACATATTAATGAGGAGGTAGAGGAATCGCTTAATAGAGTGCTTAATGTAATCCGGAATTTCCCCTTAAACCGTAATGAGGTGATGGCGATGTGTTATCCACGTAGGGTTGCTGAGGAGGTAATTGCTCGTATCCTAAATAGGGATGATATAGCTTTTAGTCATGACTACTTTATGCTCGTAAAGATATGAGTTATATCTCCATTTTCTCCGTTCTGAATTCCTTGGCTATGGCGACGCCGGTACTCGTACCTATTTTAGAAGCACCTGCCTTTATTAACGAGAGAGCTTGAGAAAGATTCCTTATTCCTCCTGCAGCCTTTATCTTAACTCTATCAAGAAGGTTTATTCTCTTCAACGTATCCCTTATTATGATGATATCATGTACTGTTACGCCTCTTGGGCCAAATCCAGTACATGTCTTCACGTAATCAGCACCTGCTCTTGCCACTATTTCAGTAGCTTTTGAGATCTCCTCATCGGTTAGGTATCCAGTCTCTATAATCACTTTTACGGGTACGTCTTCTGAGAATTCCTTAACGGTATTGACAACAGATTTTATCTCCCTTAGCACATAATCATATTTTCCGTCCTTAAACATGCCTATATTCATTACCATATCTATGGCACGCGCACCTCTCTCTAGTGCCACTCTTGTTTGATAAGCCTTTACGTCTATCGTTTCAAAGCCCAGTGGGAATCCTACAACTGTTCCAACAATTATGTCCTTATCCTTAATAATAGAACTAGCGTGTTCAACATAACATGGACTTACGTATACAGCTCCAAATCCATATTCCATTGCCTCTTTACAATACCTCTCTACATCCTTAAGGGTTGCGTTTGGTTTTAGAATGGTATGCTCTATCATCTTGAGGAATTCCCTTCTCCTTAGTAACATGATATGCACCATGATCTATACATGTGAGGTTACGCTATATATTTTCGCCTTGATACGTTCCCTCATAAGATCTACTGACACCACTTGCCCTTATGAATATGAGTTGAGCTACTCTAGCATTCTTGAAGAGACGAATACCCTTATCGTTAAATACCACTAGGAGTCCTTGCGATCTACCCTTATATCCTGGGTCCCATAGTGCTGTTATGACCGTAGCGCCTGATCTCATAAGGCTTGAGCGAGGGAGTGCTATCGCGATGCAGTCCTTAGGAACTACGACTACTTCATTGAACATTATTCTGTATGCTCCAGGAGGTAGGTCTACGTATCCATCTTTAGAGAATGGTATTTCTTCGACGTCAGCTATACGCCTCTTCTCATTTGAGAAGTCAATTATTCCCATGCTCGTGAATTTAAAGACCTTCCCAAGCGTTAGATCGATGCCAGCAGGCTGAAGTTGCATATTTAAGTCTATGAAGCACTGTACTATCATGCCGTTTTCTATGAATTTTCTTAATATGGAATCGCCAAGTACCGACATGGTATCTCATTAATATTTAGAGTTAAATCATTGGGATTTAGACATATCTCGTATTTATTTTAAGCTTATATCTACGTGAAGGCAATTATTCTTTAGAAGAGAAAGGTTGAGAGCTTGAAGAAGGATATGGTACTTAAGTTAAGAGAGCTTGGCTTTTCTGAATACGAGGCCTCAGTATATGTCGCACTACTTGATTTAGGGGAAGCGACTGCTGATGAGATAAGTAAACTCTCGGGAGTTCCGCTTCCTAGAGTGTACACAGTCTTAGACGATCTTATAAGGAAGGGGTTTGTGGACGTCACAATAGGTAGACCTAAGAGATACTTCCTAATAGATCCTAACGAGGCCTTGGATAGGTTCATAGAAGGTAAGAAGAGGGAGATGGAAGAGGAATTGAGGAAGATAAAACTTACATGTGAGGAATTCAAGCGCTTAATAGAGCCAAAATACATCCGAATAAGGTATAAGATAAACCCAGAGGAGTTGCTTTTAGCATTGCCTGACTTGAAGGTCGCTGAGGCTAAATCGCGGGAGATAATGGAAGAAGCGAAGAGAGAGATATTGATAATGAGCCATACGTTCAGTTGGGCCTCAAGGATCATGGATGTTCTAGAGAGAGCTATAAATGAGAGAGGGGTAGATGTTAAGGTTTTGATGAGTATAAGTCCATTGACTGAAGACACTGTTAAGAGGCTGAGGGAAATTGGAGCTAAAGTGAAAAAACATCCTGCAGGATGGTATCCTGTAAGGGGGACGGTTGTTGATAGAAAGGCAGCAGTCTTCGTTATATGGGCATCTAGGCCTAGTTCAGGAGTTGGACACATATATAGACCGCATTATACTGAGAACATGGGCCTAGTTCGCCTCCTAGTTGACGTATTCGAGAAATACTGGAGCGAGTCGTTGTAAATATACTTAAGTATGAGGAGGTATAGCTTTGTACTTGATGATGAGAGGTAGAGGAGCCGAGCTATGATGAAATGCCCCGTTGCTGATTCCATATTGTGCTTGTGATAGATGCATGGCATTTAAGGACTATCTTGGTCTTAGTTTATACCATCCCTTCTCAATCCATGCCTTCCTCATGGCCTCTATGTTTTCGGGAGGGTATTTTAGGCTATGACCCGGGGCGAGGACTATACCGCCACTTCTACCCATCTCAGCTACTAATGAGACCTCGTTAACTATATCATCAGGACTTCCTATGTCGAGAGTACGTGCGCTAACGCCACCCCACAGGGTTATTCTATTGCCATATCTCTCCTTTATCAAAGGCCACGAGTTACACTCGACTTGCACATTAAGTATATCAACCCCTATCTCCACTAGGTCAGGAATCAAATCCTCAACCCTTCCATCACTATGTTGATAAACGAATACGCCGTAGCTTTTAGCCACTCGATATAGTTTAGCTTGCCATGGTTTTATGAACTCACGCCACCATTTAGGAGAGAAGAGAAGGCCTTTCTCCATTCCCCAATCATCACCGTATAGTATTATATCTATGTTGGCTTCCTCAATGAGTATTTCAGTAAGCCTTATCTTTATTTCAGCAATTCTCCTAATAAGTTCCTTCACGGCATCAGGATACCTATAAGACCATGTGAAAAGACGGGCCATACCAACTAACAGCCATGCTCTCTCAAAGAGACCCCAGCCATTATCCCCAGCTATTAATACCTTATCTCGATCGATATTCGGTAGAGCTCGCCTATCCTCTTCTAGCAATCCCACGTGCTCTAAAGATGGGAACGGATAATCATCAATCATGTCAGGATCCTTTAGAGGATGGAATACAGGAAAGCTTCCGGATCTTGGATCACGTAGCCTCCATACGACGCCCCAATCATCCTTACCTTCAATACAGTGCTCCCTTAATCCATGTCTGACTATAACAATTGATCTATCGAACATAGGACAGGGAAGCCAGTATGGTTCCTC
>QMSL01000090.1 GCA_003649665.1 Thermoprotei archaeon
ATGACCTCATTTACTTTCTAAAACTTCTCCCTTACGTTAAAATAGCAAGTTGCTCTATCACACTTCTGCTTTACTAAGTTAAGGTATACTTTCCTCACGATTCGAAAGAGATATAAGTGATTTATCTGCTTTATTCTTAGCTCTCAAGGGGGTGCAATGTGAACTTACTTGGCACAGCGCTACACATTTCTAAGTCGAGGCGTCTCATTGCCAGATCAAGGGGACTCATACCGTTATTTTCTAAGGTCTATGATCAAAAGCTAAACGAGATCGGTGTTGTAGTAGACGTCTTCGGTCCTGTAAAGGCACCTTACGTTGCCATAAAGGTAAAGGAAAGTGTAGATGCAACCCAATATGTGGGTTCCCGCCTATATTATAGACCTCCTCCGTCTAGGTCAAGAAGGAGGTCATCTTCCCGAAAGAAGAGGAGGAAGAAGAAATAGGTGTGATTATTATGAGGGGTGAGTTTGAGGAAAGTAAGGATGATCCACTAGGTAGTACAACGCTTAAAGGCATATCATCAGGCGCCTATGAAGGTACGTGTCCTGTCTGCGGAAGTAACCTTCTGATATACGATGCTGAGCGAGCTGAGATAAAGTGCCTAAATTGTGGTACGGTCATAGCTGAACATCTTGTAGATCTAGGTCCTGAATGGAGAGCTTTCGATGAAGAACAACGTGAGAGAAGGACACGTGTAGGAGCTCCAACAACGTTAACTATTCATGATAAAGGTCTCTCTACAGATATAGACTGGAAGAATAAGGATGCTACTGGGAAGAAATTAAGCCTTCAAAGGAGGATTCAAGCTCAACGTCTCCGCCTTTGGCAACGTAGGGTTAGGGTTTCAGATTCATTCGAGCGAAGTCTTGCAGTAGCTTTAGCCGAAATCGATAGGATAGCCTCAATGCTTGAACTACCAAGGGACATAAGTGAAACGGCTTCTCTTATCTGTCGTATAGCAATGCAAAATCACATAGCTAAAGGCAGGTCTATAGAGAGCCTTGCAGCCGCCTGCGTTTATGCGGCATGTAGAATCAATAAAATACCGCGTACTCTTGACGAGATATCCTCAGCCTCAAGGGTATCAAAGAAGGACGTGGGAAGAAGCTACCGTTCGTTAGCTAAAACGGTTTTAGGCAGTATAGCGAAGGTACCTCCTGCAAATCCAATAGATTACGTTCCTCGCTTAGTAAATCAACTGAGCCTACCAGGGGAAGTTCAGACAAAGGCTGTTGAGATAATTAATGCTGCAATGCGCATAGGCATAACAAGTGGAAAAGGTCCCATGGGACTTGCTGCAGCCGCTGTATATTTAGCTTGTGTACTTCTAAACTACAAGAAGACTCAAAGAGAGATCGCACAAGTTGCTGGTATAACCGAAGTAACCGTTAGGAATAGGTATAAGGAGCTTGTAGATCAACTTCAGTTTACAATATTCCTATAGCATTTATATAACTATATATTTTTTATTTAAGAAATCTTTAAAGTACTCGTTTGCGTCTATTAATATTTAGGGATTTGTCTTGAGCAGATCCGTACTATTAGAAGAACAAATATTATCCCTGTTGAGGAAGATGCGTACGCCGATCCCTCAATCGCAGATAGCGAAGATGCTAAATATAGATTCCCGTCTAGTTTCTCGCGCATTAGCGAGGCTAGCGCGAAGTGGTAAGATAAGGCGAAACTACGTTACGCTAAATGGTAAACGGCTCCTAGTAGTCTATCCAGTTAAGACCGTAGAGGAGTATGCAGATATTCCCTATATCCCTTGTCTTCTATGCCCTAACCTTAATAAATGCGGCATAGGCCAAGAGTTCGATCCTACTAAGTGCGAGAAACTCACTCATTGGTTAATTCATAATTCTGAGAGAGGATCTTAATTATATCCTCAGGCTTGGCATCTGTCTTAAAGCCCTTTGGATCAAGATGGGTTAAACTCGCTTCATATCCATGTTCTCTAAGGATCTGGACTATAGCCCGGGGACTTAATTCCCTTCCCATTCTCCTTATCAGAAATGGTTCGTCAACTCTATAATAAAATGGTGGTAATCTTAACTCTCTCTCAATTCTATTGAGAGTTCTCTCTATCCTCCTATACGTGCTGAGTTCATGTCTTCTCATCTCTATCTCCTCCTTGATTAGAGCAATAAATCTGTCTTCTGCTAGCTTTCCAAGCCAGAGTGGACCACATACTACGATTTCACCATTACAACGCGGACATTTTCCCTCTATAAGCGGTAGTATTCCTCTCTTTACCCATCTTCCTGAACAGTTTGGACAATACACGATATACCCTACCTCCTTAAGTATATCATCGATACATTGGAGCTTAGCGAGAACTAAAAAGTAGGCTCTAAAGTAGTGGTCCATATAGTATGATAATAACGGTATTAGCGCTCTCTCCAACATTGCTCCCTCCCGTATTATGCTGGCTATAAGTATCCTTAATCCTATTTCCCTAGAGAATGGGCACCTAGTACTTATTGAGAAATAGCGCCTCTTGCACGTTAATGGATACACTCCTACAAGTGGTGCTAAGTCCGTAGCTGTAACTGCAATCAATCCCCTATGCGATATCGCGCGAACTGCATTCTGTACAAATCCTATAGGGCTACCGAATGGATCTATGTCAATCACGTTGAACTTACCGTAATTAAGCATTAACTTGTTCGCTTCGGTGCAATACACCTTAACGTAATCCTCGACTCTATTTATATAAATGTTTATCTTAGCTAACTTAACGGCTTGCTCATTTATATCCCCCATTATGACTTCTCTTACTTTATTTCCTATCTCTAATGCATATCTGATTCCTCTAACTCCAGTAGCACAAAGGGGCTCACATATTCTCAAATCATTATCTGAGTAGTGCTTACTATAGACATTAGCACATGCTATAGCCACATCCCTATTTGCCTTCATTACCGGATTGTAGAATACAGGTGCTCTTGCTGGATCTATATGCCCATGCTCATCTGCATACGCCCGTAAGTTGGGCACTATTATCGTAGCTCTTCCTTCCTTGACAATATCAAGCTTCATTCCAATGAGCTCCTCTAGTTCAGTTAAATTCTCCCTTACTCCCATAATCGCTCACATTACTAAGTAAATTATTATACCTCCAACATCTACGCTTTACGTTTATAAGGCTTTAATTCATAGATCTCGACTCGAAGTGACATACTGATGTCATCCTCTAAATGTATATTCCTTACTGGTCCACCAGGTATAGGGAAGACAACGGTTATATTACGTACTGTAGATCTTCTGAAGAAGCATGGCTTCTCAGTAGGAGGTATGATAACTCGTGAGATACGGCAAGGACGTTCTCGCGTAGGATTTGAAATAATAGATATTCTCACGAACCGTAGGGGCATTCTTGCACATATACGCTTCACATCAGGTCCTCGCGTAGGAAAATATCGAGTTAATCTAAGGGATCTAGAGGAAGTCGGAGTATGTGCAATAATGGAAGCCATAAGGAAATGTGATGTCGTGGTAATAGATGAAATAGGAAAAATGGAACTTTTCTCTGATAAGTTCGTTAAAGCTGTAAGAACAGCACTTAACTCTGGCAAGATAGTCCTAGGCACAGTACATCTAAGATCGTCTCATCCACTAGCCGTTGAGATAAGGGAGGGAAGAATGGAAGGAGTCAGTGTAATCTACGTGACTTATCAGAATAGAGCTATATTACCTGAGAAGATACTCCGGGAGGTATTATCACATGTTAATAGGAGGGATAGATGAAGCTGGTAGAGGCCCTATTATAGGCCCTCTTATAGTAGCAGGGGTCTGCATGAGAAATGAAGATGTAGATGCTATTGTTCGTCTTGGCGTAAAGGACTCTAAGAAGCTCACTCCCACGACTCGTCTTAGATTATTGCCCGAAATACTTTCTCGTGCCCAAAGGATAGTTGTAGAGTGCATCCCTCCTTCCCTCATTGATAAATACACATCCTCCTCTATACGTGGCGGTCTCAATACTCTTGAGGCTATGATAATCGCTCTAATAATATCTAAACTCAACGCAAAAACTATCTTTATAGATACTCCTGACATTAAACCGCAAAGGTTTAAAGAAGTTATCTTAAGCATATTAAGAAATGACTATAACATCGATAATGTTGACATCGTAGTAAGCCACCACGCTGATGTTCAATTTCCCATAGTTTCCATAGCGAGTGTTATCGCAAAGGTATTTCGCGATTCATTCATACATGAACTTCACTCCTTTTATGGCGATTTTGGCTCTGGATATCCTTCCGATAAGAAAACTCTATCCTTCATAGAGAAGTGCCTCAGAAAAGGAAGTCTTCCCCCGATAATCCGGAGCAAGTGGTCTACTCTTAAGAAATTCAAGAAGACATCCTCGTTAACGTTAGATGATTTCCTAAGATAGCTCTTCAATTAGTAAATCAGTTTTAGAAGAGAACTCATCAAATGTGAAAACAGGTACTCCCTCTACGCAGTCCTCCTCTACGCTTCTACCTACAACAATTAAGCTCTTAGCATTAACTATCTTGGCTATATCTAACATCAGTCTTGCCTTCTTGATTATTCTACCATTTATTTCGCGTTTTGCCTGAATCACTATTTTCGTTCTCTTCTCCTTATCTGAAGCCGCTATATTGAATGGTGCTTTCCTTAAGGAGACTGCGTCAAATCCGCATCTTTCCAAGATCTCCTTGGCTTTCAACGCTATGCTATCGCCTCCTACCTCATTATCCTTCGGTACCTCCCTACATTCCCAACCAAATACGTCTATTGGCTCTATTAGCTCCTCTGAGAGCTCCTCTTCTAGCTTTATAGCAACTTCAAGACTGGCGTACATATTACCTCTCTCGTACTCGTAGATTGCCTTTCTCGTCACCCCTATTCTACTTGCTATCTCTCCTAAGGAAAGGCCCATCTCAAGTCTTGCTCTTCTTAGCTTATCTCCATTGATCTTGACTAGTATTCCACCTCTCTTTACAATGGCTATGGGTAGCTCCCTTCCACGTACTGCTTTGCTGAAGGTCTCAAGTCTTATTGCACGTATTCCATATCTTTCGTACACCACTCCTTCTATTAACTCGCCCCTTCTACTCTTCAGACCTACAATTAATGGTGCTGTCTTCAATGTATAGGCTATCTTCTTCATATCATTTGCTTGAACCCTTGTTACTGTATCAACATTGTCTACTGCTTTAACCAAGATGGTTTTATTCTCCCTTCTAGCCACTATGTCAAAACATATATCCTCTCCATTAGCTTCACAATACTTTACCTCAAATCCTTCCTTTTTCAAGGTTCTCTCAATTTCTTCTGCCAGCTCCTCCTGGCGCATGATTTTCTATTTATTTCGTTAAGAGGAGGAACTTTTATACTTAGTGCTACAGGTGCGCTTTACTCAGGTCTTACTTCTTGGAAACCTTTCTGGCTACTACGAATGCGTGTGCTTCATCAAACGGTTCTAGATGAACTACATCAACAATTTCGAACCCTCTTTCCTTTAGCGTGTCTATTTCTCTCTTATAGGTCTCAGATGGCTTTTGTGTTACGTCTATGCTCATCGCCTTTATCGCTATCATTGCCCAACCTCCATCTTTGAGGAATACATCCGCGTTATCGGCAAGTATCTTACTCTGGAATGGCTGAGCTATATCTGCATATATTACATCAACTTCCGTTACTATCGC
>QMSL01000091.1 GCA_003649665.1 Thermoprotei archaeon
TACTTAAAATACTTGAGGAGAGGGATGAACCGGTTACAGTAAATGATATTATGAGAGAGCTTGGCCTCAAGCCTAGCTATCGTAAGTTAGTTTACGAAAGCATATCCCACTTAGCGAAGAGTATAAGGAGGATGAGTAAGGGAAGAAAGGTACTGGTAATGAGATCTCCTTACTGTCTAAATTGTGGATATGTCTTTAAGAATCTTAAGAGAGTAAGAAAGCCGAGTAAGTGCCCTAGGTGTAAGAGCGAACGGATAATGCCTCCAGCATTCTTGATAATGGAAATAAAGGACATAGCATGATAGATCGCTGAATTAATGTATGCATAGTAATAAAATGAACTAAAGATCCCAATATAGCTAGATGTTATAGAAGCGCATATGGGCATCATTTCATTCTTAACTAAGTCATCGAAATAAAATTATAATTTGACCTCGTCACACTATTGATTGATATAACGAACTAATGGAATTGTGAGATAACTATGAGGTATAAGGAAATAGAGGCAATGTTAATAACGTTAAAGGAAGGTGAGGTCATAAAGCCTAGCCAAGTAATCAAGAGGGAGGTTTTTCGCAAGTACGGGATATTAGGTACGAGCAAGGATAGATTCCTAACGGCAATATTCTATGGTATGATGAGAAAGCTAGGGTGTATTGATAAAGTCATAGAGGGAGTTTTGAAAAGGAGAGTAGATGAGTTAAACCCATGGCTCAGAGCGGCCTTAAGGTTCTTTACATATCTTAAGGTGTTTACGTATTGTGATGAGAAGTCAATAGAGAACATAATTAAATATACCCCTAAGTTCCTAAGGGAGGTTGCAGATGAACTAGATGCTCTTACCTTCAACAAATATTGTGAGATAATACTCAAGAGCAAGCCCTTAGAGCTTATAGAGAGGTACGTCGACAAGGATGAGTATGAGTACAATATGCCAAAGTGGCTCATATCACGCATAAGGGAAATATTAGGAGGTGAAGCTGACAACTTACTGAGATCTCTTAATTCAAAACCCCTTATAAGCTTTAGAGTAAATACCTTAAAGGCTACAGTTGACGAAGTGGTTGAAGGTCTTAAGGAGGAAGGATATGAAGTACAAGTTGGTAAGTATGTGCCAGTTGTAGTTAAAGTCAAGCCTCCATTTCGTTTTGAAGAAAGTAAGCTATTCAAACAGGGGAAGATAGTTCCCCAAGACGAGGCATGTGCGGCAGCAGCCCTAATACTTAATCCAGAGCCGGGAGAGGTCGTTGTTGACATGTGTGCCGCTCCTGGAGGGAAGACTACTCATATGGCTGAACTAATGGAGAATGAGGGCATTATTTATGCATTTGATATACATGAGGATAGAATAAAGAGAATGAGATACCTCATAAGGAAGACAGGTGTAGAGAATGTTAGGATATTTAAGTTGAGTTGTACGAAAGCTCCAAAGGTATTAGGTGAGGAAATAGCCGATAAGGTGTTATTAGACCCTCCGTGTTCGACAACTGGTTCGTTTGCTAAATATCCGGAAAGCAGATGGCGATTAAATGAAATAACGCTTAAGGAGATAGTTAGAAGGCAGAGAGAATTCCTTGAGACAGCAGTTCGCTTAGTAAAGCCTGGCGGCTGGATACTATACACTGTATGCAGCATACTTCCAGAAGAGGGAGAGAAACTCATTAAGTACATACTATTGCGTTACTCTAATATCTTAGACCTTGTTAAGATTAAGGGCTTTTTTGATGAGGGCTTTATGGAAGGTACGATTAGGGCATGGCCTCATAGGCATAATACTTCAGGTATGTTCTTCGCACTACTTGAGAAGTTAGATTAGTCAAATGAAATTTGATATAAGTCCATGAGTATATCTCTATATGTGAAGATTTATGGCGATGCCAGTCATTGATTATGCTCCTCTAACGCTTTTATGGTCTTCGTACTTAATTACAAGAGGTGATGCATTATTTCGATAAGTAGGGGTGAAGAGGACTGGAGAGTTTATGAGGGAAGGAAGCTAAGATGTATAGCTATGCCCTTAGGAGGTATAGGCACGGGAACTATTTCGATATGTGGAGATGGAAGTCTTAGACAGTGGGAGGTACTCAATATTCCATGTCATACAGCATACGTTCCTTATTCCTTCTTCGCGATATGGATTAAGGGAGTTGGCGCTAAGCTACTACAATCAAAGCCGTTTATGGATGAATTCAATCCAGGGGTTCTTACCAATGATCATTATGTACCTGAGGAGTTGAGGAGGTTAGTCGAGAGATTGCCAACAGTTGATAAAACTAAGTTTATAGGGGAATATCCAATTGCAACCGTTATCTATGAAGATAAGGAGATACCAGTTAAGATCACCTTAAGGGCATTTTCACCATTGATACCGCTTAATAGTAGGGACTCGGCCCTTCCGGTTATATTCTTCATATTCACTGTAAGGAATGAAACTCAGGAACATTATGAGGTTTCAATCATGGCGTCTCTTCAGAACTTCGTAGGATGGGATGGCATTTCTGAAATAAGAGGTGTGAGATTCAGACTATATGGTGGTAACTATAATGTGCTTCGTAAAAGAAAGGACCTTACAGCTATAGTCATGCGGAATTCACTCATTGAAAGTAAGTCTCCAAGATGGGGAGAGATAGCGTTAGCGCTCGTTGGCGAGGGCGAACATACATGGTTTCTCCAATGGAATAATCTTGATGAGTTATGGAATGAGTTCTCAAGAGAAGGTAAACTTCCAAACGATAAAGTCTCTAAAGAGAGCCAGCCGGGTACTACCTGGTGTTCATCTATTGCTTGTAGGTTCACAATAAAACCTAATGAAGAACGAAGAATCACATTCATTTACGCTTGGTTCTTCCCAAATAGATACGTAAATTGGGAACAGGAGTATTCCCCTATCAAGGACGATAAAAGCCTGTTCTGGATAGGTAATATGTATGCTAAGTGGTTTAAGGGAGTGGAAGATATACTAAATTATGTCTACGAGAACCTTGACCGCTTAATAAATGAAACAATGCTATTTCATGATACATTTTATGATAGTACTCTTCCGTATGCATTACTTGACAGGGTTACTGCAAACATATCAATCATTAGGAGTCCTACATGCTTCTGGGCAGAGGATGGTAGGTTCTACGGCTTCGAGGGATGTCATGGAGTGAGCACAGGAGGCAAATACGGAGGCTGTTGTCCATTGAATTGTACCCACGTATGGAATTACGAGCAGACGCTATCGAGGCTCTTCCCTGACCTTGAGAGGACAATGAGAGAGGTGGAGTTATTTTATCAGCAACATCCAAACGGTTATATACCGCACAGAGTGGTATTACCATTATATTTACCAAGACCATGGGATAGGCCTATCGGGGGTCCGAAGAAGCCAGCAATTGATGGCATGTTAGGAACGATACTCAAGACATATAGAGAATATTTATGGGGGGCAGGAAGAAAGTGGCTTAAAAGGCTCTGGCCACGTCTAAAACTACTTATGAATTATATTCTTAAGAACTACATGGTTGACGAGAATGGGGTGATGTGGGGTGAACAGCCTAATACATTCGATATATCGGTTTATGGCGCTAATACGTTCATAGGATCACTGTATCTCGCCTCTTTGCTAGCTATGGCAAAGATGGCAAGAGAAGTAGGAGATGAAGAATATGCCAATAGGATAATCGAGCTCTTTAAGAAGGCAAGTAAGGCCTACGATAGGTTGTGTTGGAATGGGGAGTATTATATCCAGGTGTGTAAGAATAGAAGTTTAAGATACCAATGGTATGAAGGGTGTCTAACCGAGCAATTGGTAGGACAATGGTGGGCCCATATACTCGGACTAGGGTATGTACTGCCAAGAAACCATGTAAGAAGAGCATTAATGTCAATAATGAAGTATAATTGGAGAGAGAACTTCAGGAACTTTCCATATGAGAAGCGAAGAATATTTGCTCATGAAGAGCATCCAGGATTACTTAATTGTACTTGGCCGAAAGGAGGGCGTCCAAAGGATCCAATACTTTACTGTGATGAAGTATGGACAGGCATAGAGTACGAAATAGCAAGTCTTCTACTATACGAGGGCATGTATGATCTAGCTATGAAAATAATCCGAGGCGTAAGGAAGAGGTATGATGGAGAGAGAATGAACCCTTGGAATGAGATAGAATGCGGAGATCACTATGTAAGGGCTATGAGTAGTTGGACCTTACTTGAGGCAGCCTTAGGGTATAGGTACTTTGCACCATCCGCTACCCTAGAATTTAGCCCTAATGTACCATTTAGATTGGTTAAGGGATTTTTCATAACACCAGATGGATGGGGTACTTTGCTTAAGGAAGAGGACAAGGGTGTAGAGAGAGTTGAGATAGCGACCAAGTATGGAAGCGTGAAGGTAAGGGAGTTAAGACTAAGGGTTAAAGGAGTGGTTAAGGATGTTAAGGTCTTATTAAATGAAAAGACCGTGAAATCTGACGTAGTGCATCAAGATGAGAATAGGATAGTAATTAGGTTTAAGAATATTGTAAATATAGATAGGAACAGTACGTTAAGGATAGAGATATTCCATTAAGATGTGACCCGGGTGGGACAGGGCCTTCATTGCAAGGGATGCCCCGCCTCAGGCCCTAGCCATTCCCGGGCCATAGGATTATTGTATTTGCTACCTTATTTTCTTATCGCTATAATACGGGAGGGAGGATGCATGTACTATAATGAGTGGGGGTTACTTCAAAACATAAATATAATACACTCTAGCCATTCTCTCTGAGTTCCCAAGATACGTTACAGTTACTTTCTTCCCATTAATCTAACTAGCGTAACCACTTTTCTAATATCTTCTTTGCTTCCTCATACTTACCCTCACACATCAAGTATAGGGCCTTTGTAATGTCCATGTTCCAAGGATTGGCCTTAGCCATAACCCTAGAACTTATTGGAACGGTACCCCTTTTCGTATCCCACCAGCCAATTAGTATCGCAAGAGGGATGTACACTAGAAAGAACGCGAGAGCAAATATCACTAGATTTGTGAAGATGTACTTCAGCAATGGTATGTATTGTATTAAGAGCCTATACTGAATCACGACAAAGTTCGCGAAACTTATGATGAATACCAAGTACATTGAATGGCCTCTCCTAAAGTACACAGACCACCTGAAAAGGGTGTCTTTAGGATTCCTTAGGTAACTGCTTATATTCTCCCTCATGCTTACCTACTCCAAGAGGAAAAATACTCGATAAAGTACTTTAATCTTCCAGCGATCAAAAGCTCTACGAACTCCTTTCCTAAAGCCGAAACTCTTAATTGAAAGAGGGAGAGAGGGGACGATTGAGCCTAATGATCTAATGAGTCTATACATCGCATACTCGATATCCTTGGGCTCAACACCATACTTTTTAGCTAGGTACGCCATCCAGCGTATATCCTTCATAGGATATCCTATAAAGGGATTGTAATGAGTTATCCCAGCTTTTACTATTCCAACACGATATCCCCTTTCCTGGACATATTTTAGCACATACCAGTCCTCAAATATATGGAGTTCTGGCGGTATCATTATTCCCTTTATGGCAGCCCTTCGCAACATAGTATCGTGCATTCCCCCACGTCTATAGAATTCCTTAATTAGATATTGAATATAATCAACACCTAGCATCTTCAGATAATAGGA
>QMSL01000092.1 GCA_003649665.1 Thermoprotei archaeon
GCATACTTGATACTAAATCATGGGATGACATACGCATGAGAGTAATGAATTTAACTAGAAAAATACCGCGAGGTAGAGTAACTACGTATAAGTCCATAGCTAAGATCTTAGGAATTCATCCAAGAGCGGTAGGTAATATACTTAAGAGGAATCCATATCCCGTGATATATCCGTGTCATAGGGTTGTTAAAAGTAATGGCGAACTTGGAGGTTACATAGGAAGTAAATATGCCTGGCTTAAACGTTGGCTCCTAGAGATAGAAGGTGTAGTCGTTAAGAATGGAAAAGTAGAGAAGAAGTATCTAATGGACATAAAGAAACCGTAAACTTAAACTTTCAGCATATAAGAACTATTATTACGGGGTTTCGCTCCCCTGACTGACCCGAAATGGGTCTGGATGATAGGGAGAATCCCCAGCTCCCCCATATTCTCTATGGATTTGGTGAAGAATGATGAACGTACTTAACAGTAACAAGGACAACGACGAAATAAAGGTCCTAAAGAAAAGGATAAGGATGAGAATCTGGGAGTTAATGGAGAGAAATAACATTGCGATATTTCCAAGACCAGTTTATGGTAGAATACCCAACTTTAAGATGAGTGAGGTGGCTGCTAGGCGTCTAATTGAAACGAATGTATTTCAGAAAGCTGAGGTAGTTTTCGTCTGTCCTGACTCTCCCCAACGCCCTATTCGCGAGGCGGTAATAAGAATGGAAAAAACACTAATAATGGCAACTCCTAAGTTGAGGAAGGGTTTCATAATAATCAAACCAAGAAGCGTACCTAGAGGACTGGAATGGAAGGCGTCAACTATCAGGGGAGCATTCAAGTATGGAAAACTTGTAAACATACCTGAAGTACCTATAGATCTTAAGGTAACAGGCTCTGTTGCCGTTACCTTAGATGGTGCTAGGCTCGGTAAGGGTGGAGGATTCTCTGATTTAGAGTATGCTATATTAAGGGAACTAGGCCTTATAGATGATAGCACGCCCGTTGTTACTACAGTTCATGATGTTCAGATAGTTGATTATATACCCATGACCAAGCATGACGTACCTATTGATTATATATTCACCCCTACAAGAAGCATAAGGACTAATGTTAAGTATGAGAAGCCTAAGGGGATATACCTTGATGAGTTAGATAAAACCAAGATAGAGGAGATCCCCATCTTAAGAAATATAATCTCGTATAAGCTTAGAAATAGGAAGAATTACAATAGCGCCTATTAAGAATAGAACTGATGCACTTATGAAGTTCATGAATGGATTACGAGGATACATAAAGGATGCTATAAAGGAGCCAGATGCTCCTAAGAGCATGGATATCATGCTGCTAATTCCCATTATGGTACCTCGAATATCGCTTGAAGCCATTGAGGAGAAAAGACTAAGGATTGCTGCACCATATATAGCTTGAGCTATTAGGAGTAATATTGCGGATTGTAGGAAGTAACCATTTGGGAATAGTGCCATAGATATGGAGGCCATGATACTACCCAAGAATAAATAATATGTAGAAGGTAGTTTATTCATTATTGGCATCATGCCGATAACGGTAATGAAATAGGCGAGACGTGCTACTGATATTATCTCTCCCCATCTTTCCTCAGTAACTCCCTTAGAAGAGGCATATCGTATCATATACGGGCTAAGAAGACCCATAGGTAATGAGAACGTTAATGATTCTATAAGTAATAGTATGAGAAGGGGCTTACTCATTCTCTTAATTACCTTAAAGACTCCCTTAAGGTGATATATAACTGAATTCAAGGATTTAGTCTTAGCCACATTCACTTTCATTCCTCCATATGTTTCCTTTAACAAGAAGAAGCGCATAATGAGCATTGTAAATATTAAGACAGAAGCCAGGAGAAACACGTATCTATTTCCCTTCACGCTCCCTACTTTTTCAATTATGAGACCGCCTAAGTAAGGAGCAGGTATGCTAAGAGCATTAGAGAGGACATTGAGT
This sequence comes from Thermoprotei archaeon, assembly GCA_003649665.1. Lineage (GTDB taxonomy): Archaea > Thermoproteota > Thermoprotei > QMSL01 > B3-G16 > B3-G16. The sequence goes on from QMSL01000092.1 coordinate 1,976, forward strand.
ATTAAGAAACCTCTTGTACGCTCTTTCTCCTCAAGGCTCTCAGCTAATAACGTTTGAAGTGCGGGTATATACATAGATGAGATGCTTTCGAGAATCATGGCAATTAAGATCACATGCCATGAGGGAGCTAGTGAATATATTAAATAGGAGAGAGCGAGAAGACCTGTAAGATATATTATAACGGATCGACGACCAATCTTATCACAGAGATATCCACCACTTGGTTGTACAAGAGCCCATATGAAATATCCTAATGAGCTTATCCTTCCAACTAACTCCTCAGTTCCGCCTATGGAAACTATGTAGTTTGGAAGATATGTCTTCGAAGCGTAGGAACTGAAGTCTATTATTGACTCGCTTATACTCGCTACCCAGAAGTTCCTACGATTGGATCGTTTGATCTCGCCTTTGTTATTTAACTTAATGGCATTGTTGCTCACTTTCCTTCCTCATCAATTGTAGTATCTTATTTCTTGGGATGACTATATAATATTTACCTTCCTTTCTCACAATATTGATATCATGCTCGATCAATCTAGTTGTGTGATCCCTATTGCTTAAGATATCTTCAACTGCATTTTCTAGGTACCTATAGCCGGTAGACGGATTATGGTACCAAAATAGTGACTCAAGAGAAATCATAACCCTCTCTTGATCTAACACCTCAGTAATGGATAGGATGCGCTTTCCATGTTTTTCCAAATAGCCCTTGAGAGCTACTAGTAATGTGAGTACAGGATCTTTACCTCCCTTCAGGAAAATCCCTTAGTTTAAGTATTATAAAGCTAAAAATAAATCATAATGAGAGGAGAACCCCTTACTTCAGAGGATGTTAGAAGATTAGATGAGAATGCACAGTTACTTGGACTAACAGCACTTCAGCTAATGGAAAATGCTGGAAGAAGTGTAGCGGATATAATATCCTCTCATATTAACATAAAGGGGAAAAATGTTGTAGTCATATGTGGTTTAGGGAATAATGGTGGTGATGGCTTTGTTGTAGCTAGGCACTTAGCCAATAAAGGGGCGCATGTGGACGTAATACTTGTAGGAAGTGCAGAGATGATAAGAACAGATGAGGCAAGACATAACTGGGCTATACTAGAGGGGATGGAACTTAGCATAAGACTTCATGAAGCTCGAAGTACGGATGAAGTAAAAGAATATAAAGATAAAATAATGAATGCGGATGTAGTAGTTGATGCCATCTTTGGTATAGGCTTTAAGGGAACTGTTAGAGAGCCCTATAGGACTGCAATAGAATTGATGAATAAGAGTAAGGGGTTCAAGGTGGCCGTTGATATTCCATCAGGGATAGATGCTGATACTGGAGAGATAGGTGGAATTGCATTTAAGGCAGATCTTACGGTAACATTTCACGCGCCAAAGGTAGGCCTGGATAAGGCAAAGGAATACGTTGGTAAGGTAGTAGTAGCTGACATAGGGATTCCTAAAGAAGCAGAGTATATTGTCGGCTTATATGACGTACGTAAATGTTTCAAAACTCGAGATCCGCTTTCAAAGAAGGGAGATAATGGTCGAGTGTTAATTATTGGAGGATCAAGACTTTATTCAGGAGCACCTGCTCTTTCAGGAATGGCTGCTTTAAGAGCGGGAATCGATATAGCTGTTATAACTACACCTAAATCAGCTGCATGGATAATAAAGACGTTCTCACCAGCGTTAATAGTATGGCCTTTAAAGAGCGATGAATATCTGGGATTGGATGATATCGAATATATAATGAGTGTTAAGGAGAGATTTGATTGTATTATATTAGGTCCTGGACTTGGATTAAATGAGGAAACCATGGAGGCCGTGCGTGAAATTGTAAGGACAGTTGATAAACCTATGGTCATAGATGCCGATGGGCTGAAAGCGCTCAAGGATAACTTGGACTTAATAAGGAATAAACAAGTAGTGATAACTCCTCATGCAGGAGAATTCGCCATAGTAACAGGAATTAATGTCTCGAACATGAGTTGGAATGAGAGAATGGAAATCGTGAAAGAGATAGCACGTAAGTATAACATAACTATACTCCTAAAGGGCAAACTAGACATAATATCAGATGGTAAGAAGGTGAGAATAAATTGTACGGGTAATGCATCGATGACAGTTGGAGGTACTGGAGATACATTAACAGGAATAATTGGAGCAATGCTAAGTAGAGGAATAAATACATTTGATGCAGCTTGCGCTGCAGCTTTTATAAATGGCCTAGCAGGAGAATTGGCCTCAGAAAAATATACTTACATAACGCCATTAGACCTAGTACAGGAAATACCAGAGGCCATAAGGATCGCCTGTGAGAGAAAGTTGATAATACCTTCTAGGATTTACAGGAACTTATTATCAAGAATTCGGGGTGAAGTGAAATCAGAGAGATAAGAACAAGGATGCATTTACATATAGCAAGTTATTTTTATCACTAATGAATAGAGCCATCATAGCTCACATTGGGGATAACGATTTAAATACCCCATAGTTATGATGCTCTAGGGATGTGACTATGAAATTACTGTACTTGGTTCTAGATGGAGTCGCGGATAGACCACAGGATGGACCAACTTCGTTAGAACTAGCTTCTACACCAGCACTTGATGAACTGGCCAGGAAGGCAAAAGGAGGAATGATGTATACTATAGGAAGGGGTATTGCTCCTGAAAGCGATTCCGCCGTGCTATCAATACTAGGCTACGATCCAGAGAAGTATTACACTGGACGTGGTCCACTTGAGGCACTTGGTGCAGGGGTGAGAATAAAGGAGGGCTACGAAGTTGCATTTAGGGCAAATTTCGCTACAGTTGATAGCAAGACGAAGAAGATAATAGATAGGAGGTGTGGAAGGGATCTTACCTCAGAGGAAGCGAGGAAGCTCGCCGAAAGCCTAAATGAAATGGAATTAGGAGTACCAGAAGCTTATGTTAGAATAATACCTACGATTGGGCATAGAGCTGTTGTCATAGTGGGACATAGAACCCAGAAGCTTTCAGGAAACGTAAGTAATACTGATCCTGCATATGTGAAAAAGGGAAGGATCTCAATAGCAGTAAAGGAGTATAGCAACATTATAGCTGAGTGCAAGCCGCTAGACGAAACACCTGAAGCGAGAAGGACAGCGTATATCGTAAACGTTTTCACGAAAAGAGCGATAGAGGTACTAGATGGTCATCCTGTAAACTTAGAGAGACAAAGAAGGGGAAAGCTTAAGGCGAATGCCATTTTATTAAGAGATGCAGGAGACTCTCTCCCGAAGGTAAGGACATTGAACGATATCTATAAGCTCTCATTTAGTGCAATAGTCGAAATGCCTGTCGAAAAAGGTATAGCTAGACTTCTTGGAATGAGTATAGCAGAGGTAAGTCCACCTACAGGGGATAGACGAAAGGACTATACTGAGCGAATGGAGGTAACTCTTGATCTACTTAAAAGAAGCGATGTTGTATACGTGCACCTAAAGGGGCCTGATGAGCCAGGACATGATGGTGATAGGGAGAGAAAAGTTAGGGTTATAGAGGATATAGATAGGTATTACGTAGCTCCATTATTAGATAACATAGATCTGAGCGAGGTTGCAATCTTAGTAAC
>QMSL01000093.1 GCA_003649665.1 Thermoprotei archaeon
AGATAATCGTCTATTGCATTCGCTGCCTCTATTCCCGATTTTATAGCTAATCCTACCCTACTTGGACCAGTTACTACGTCTCCTGCAGCAAATACTCCTTCCTTTGTAGTTCTATATTTGTTGTCTACTTGAATCCTTCCATCACTCATTACTTTGATTCCCTTGTAGTCACTGATAAATGGAGGAGTTGCTACCTCGCCTATTGCAAGGATTACCGTATCGAACTTCATTATGAAATCGCTTCCAGGTATTAACTCTGGCTTGGGTCTTCCTGTTTCATCTGGCGCTCCTAATCTTACTCTCCTTAGCTTTATCGCCTCTACCTTTCTAATACCTAGGAATTCTACAGGGGATACTAATTCTACGAACTCAATACCTTTCTTCATTACTCGCTCTATCTCATGCTTGCCCGCCGGAGCTTCATTTATTGTCCTGCGGTAGAGTATGGATACTTTCTCCGCACCTTGTCTTAAGGCTTCCTCGGCAGCATCTATTGCAGCTAGACCAGCACCTATTACGGCAACTCTTCTACCGATTGGAGGAACGTCCTCATTAGGTAGATATCCTAGTTCACTGGATCTTACCTTAAATAGATAGTCAAGAGCATAATATATTCCATCTAAATGCTCTCCAGGTATCCCTAGTCTCCTGGAACGCCATGCACCAGTGGCTATAAGTATTGCATCATAACTATCCAAGAGTCTATTAAATTTTATCTTTCGCCTTACTAATTCATCGCCCTCTACGAGAGGTTCAGGCTTTCCGATTATCTTCGTCCTCAGGTAGAATTTTATGCCTAGACCTACTAGTTCCTTGACGTTCTCTCTTATCCTTTCCTTAGGAAGTCTATGACTAGGTATTGTAAAGAGGAGCATACCTCCTGGCTCCGGTAAGCGCTCATATACATGAACCTCATAGCCCTTACTAATTAAATGACGGGCTGCGGCTAATCCAGCTGGACCAGATCCTATTATGGCTATTCTCTTATCAGATTCCTCTGGTTTAGGGCTAGACTCATGTATATCTGTAAACTTCATTCTGTTAATAGTATCTGAACTTATGGAATTATTTAAGGTTATGCTTTAAATAAATCAAGGTATTGCTCCAAGAAATAACATCTTCTGATAATATTACTTGCCTCGCTCATATTATGGTATGAATAGCATTATTTTTACTACAGTAGGTATTTCTTCCCTTATTCCGTGAAGTATTTTAACAAGCTTGTGATCGTACCAGAGTATTGGTATTATTGGAACGTTGAGTCCCATCTCCGTAGCCCTTCGTAGCTCGCCTATTAGGACTTCGTGCTTAATTCCCTCGTTCTCAAGAGTAGATATGTCCAAGCTTACTTTAACCGTATCGAGAAGCGCATCGATAACACGTTTTACTATGCTCTTATCATGGAATATGTCATTTAGTAGTTTGATTAACGATGCTATCTCATGGTTAAGACATGCAGCCCCACTACATTTGTGATAAAGCATTATCTGAATCTCGTCAAGGTAATTAGCTAAGGATTTGTAGTCTTGGCCTACAAGTTTAGCTAGGGATGGAGGAAATATGGCAGCAGAAATTCTTACTCCGTGTGACTTAGTATGTTCACGTATCTCTGAGAGCACCTCAGATACAAATCTTATCCTAATACGGGCTAGATCTTCGATGCTAGAAATAAAGGTTTCTACATCGTTGAAGCTGATAGAGTTCCTTATCCTATCCTTTACCTTTAGCAACTGAGGCTCTTTTGAGATGCAATACTTACAGAAGCAGCTGAGGAATGTTATGTGATCATGAGGGGAGGGGTATCGAATCGCGTCAAGGACAAGTTCTTTATATCCTAGGTTCATAATCTTATCTATATCATTCATTAGCCTTTTCCTAACGCTTGGATTGTTTAAACAACCTGAATTGTTAAAAGCGAAGAGCTTGCGTTCGCCCAATACATTGACTACACCGTGTTCATTGCTTTTAGATAGGGGTACCCAGATCACTGGGACTACGTCCTCATTAAAAGTATTGATTCTGCTTACTGAGACATAGCGCTTTAATTTAAAGTCTAATTCTAGGGCTAGTTCCTCAGCTATCCTACTGATAAGCTCATGCTTTCCATAAATGCCTACTACCTTCATGCTCACCACCGCTATGTATACTTTAATTATAGTTCCCTTATGAGTATTGAATCCTCCTGTGCAATCCCTAGTACGTACCTTGCTATATCAATCCCTTTAGGGATCCATGCCTTCATTTTAATAGCTACAGTTATTAGCTCTTCAAGGATCTTTATCCTGGCTCCTCTCCCTATGCATTGAGGATGGAGCGTTATCGATACGAAGCCTTTTCTTGACCTTGCGTACTCTAGCTCCTCAAGCCACATGCTAAGTAACTCCTTAGGAGTAAGGGTTCTATAGAGCTCTAGATATGGCCAATCATCAAGTCTCCAGTCAACAGGAAGTACCACGAGCTTTCTTTCATCATGTTTTATTACGTATGGGTCATCAGAGTCCATTAGACTACTATCATAGAGATAACCCCTCGAGAGAAGGAGTGATAATGTGTTTCTACTCCATCTCCAATAAGGGGCTCTGAATCCCAATGGCTTTGTTCCAGTTATCCTTAAAATTGCATTCTCACCTAGCTTAAATATGTGCTCTTCATCTTCTAGTCTTTCTATTTTATCGAGCCTCTCATGGAGATATCCGTGAAGAGCGATTTCATGACCTTTCCTTACGAGAGTTTTTATTATCTCTGGATAATGCTCGACTATCCAGCCAGGAGTGAAGAATGTTGTACGTATATTATATCGCTCGAGTACGCTAATTACCTTATGTATTCCAACTCTCGAACCATACCTTCCCCTACTTATGGTAATGGGGTCTTCCTTCCTCATTACCTCTGCTGATTCCCCATCAAAATCGAATGAGAGGAATAAGATAAAGTTATAGTTCTGAGGAGCCTTCATGATATCACCAAATATTAGTCGTCACTCTGAGTATTAGTTAAAACTTATGTGTACGTTTGAAAACACTTAAATTGCTTTTACACATATGTATCTAGAGGTCATAGTGATATGCTATATTATGAGCGAAGCAAGCCTTATCCTCCTGAAGAATACTATCGAGTTCCAGCAAGCGTATTAAGGGAATACGTAACTGAATTCTTTAAAGCATTTGGCGTTCCCGAGAAAGATGCTGCTATAGCTGCAGATGTCTTAGTTACGGCAGATCTTTTCGGCATAGAATCTCATGGAGTTCAGAGGCTTAGAAGATACTACTACACCCCCTTAAAGAGAGGTGTAGTGAAACCACATGGCAATATACGCGTAATTAAGGAGGGACCAACTTACGCCATAGTTGATGGAGGAGATGGCATAGGCCTTATTATAGGAGTAAAGGCCATGAAATTAGCTATTAAAAAGGCTAAGGAGAACGTAGTAGGTTTTGTTTTAGTTAGGAATAGCTCTCATTACGGAATAGCGGGCTATCATGCGAAGATAGCATCAGATGAGGGGCTTATAGGGATAGCTATGTCTAATTCCCAGCCGTTAGTTGCTTATACGAACACCATTGGAAGGAATGTAGGCACTAATCCAATAGCTGTAGCTATTCCTACGAGAGATCCCCCTCCCATACTCATAGATATGGCGACATCTGTTGTCCCAATAGGTAAAATAGAAGTCGCATTAAGGCTCAAAAGAAGGATACCTCTTGGTTGGGGTATTGATCGAGATGGGAACTTAATAGAGGATCCCGAGAAGATATTCAACGAAGGTGCGCTCTTACCGCTTGGAGGCTTAGGTGAGGTTCTTGGAGGTCATAAGGGTAGTTGTCTCATAATCCTCGTGGACGTACTATCAGGGATATTGTCCGGGAGCGGATGGGGACCATATGTTAACTCTCCTGTCAGCGGAAAGGTACCTAAAGTTGGTCATTTCTTCGCGGCTATTGACGTTAAGTCCATCATTCCCATTGAAGAGTTTTATAATAGGATAGAGGAATATAAAAGGTATATTAAGGGCCTTAAAAAGCATCCTAATGCTGATAACATATGGATTCCAGGAGAGAAGGCATGGCTTACAATGCAGACTAGATTGAAGATTGGCATACCGGTACATAAATCAGTAATCGAGGAATTAGGTGAGATGAGCGCTACATTAGGGATAAGTGCAGTTTACGAAAAAGTGCTAGAAAGCGCAAGGCCTATTGTAGAGGTTAAGACGAAATAATATACTGCCTGCAATGCGCACTCATTTAATGCTTAGATCACTACGTCATGTCAACATTTTTAAATACTTTAATTAAATGTAATTAAGGGTGACCACTCATTGCCTAGCCTTGACAGGGGAATTGTAATATGGTTTACAGGGCTACCTGGAAGCGGTAAGACGACTATAGCAAATGGGGTTGCAAACGCCTTAAGAACTAAAGGTTATAAAGTTGAAGTGCTTGATGGAGATTGGGTTCGTAAGACGATAAATCCAGATGCTGGTTTTACCTTTGAGGAGAGGAGGAGGCATTTATTAAGAGTTGCTTGGATTGCGAGACTCTTGGCTCGTAACGGTGTTATCGTTTTATGTAGCTTCGTATCACCTTATAGAAGTGTTAGGGAGGAAGTTAGGAAGATAATTGAGGAAGAAGGAATTAAATTCATTGAAGTTTACGTTAAATGCAGTCTTGAGGAATGTATAAAGAGAGATCCTAAAGGTCTCTATAGAAAAGCGCTTGCTGGGGAAATAAAGAACTTCACAGGAATAAGTGATCCATACGAGGAGCCGCTAAGTCCTGAGTTAGTAGTTGATACAGAGCATGACAGTATTAATATTAACGTAAGGAAGGTTCTTGAATATATTAAGAGCTTTTTATATCAGGAGTAATTACATAATTAAGGTTAGGTGATGAGCATGAGCAAGGAAGTTGGGGGAGAGAAAATTCCGGTATACATATCGAGAGAGTTATACGATCGTGTGAAGAAGTTCATAGAAGAACAAGGAGGTTTCTCTAGTGTTGAGGAGTTCGTTGAATTTGTACTAAATGAGGTGATATCAGAGGAGGGTACTGAATATACTCTATCAAAGGAAGACGAAGAGAAGATTAAGGAAAGACTAAGATCGCTTGGATACATATAATGGGCGATTGAGATGATTGGGTATACCTCAGAGGAGACAAAGGTTAAGCGTAGTAGGTATACGACAGTATCGATTCCTATTACCTTGTACAATAGAATTAAGGATATGATTAAGGACACAGGGTTCACATCGGTTTCACAGTTCGTTACATACGTCCTCAGGGAGATAATAGCAGATATGGAAAGAGAGAAACTCGAAAGTGAGACTATCTCTGAAGATGAGAAGAAGAGAATTCTTGATAGGCTGAGGAGGTTAGGTTATCTTTAGGAGGTAACGTAACTTATGGTCTCAAGGCCGCATGGATATAAGCTTGTGGATAGAGTAATTGAGGATCCTAAAAGAAGAGAGAGGATTTTAGAAGAAGCAAGAGAATTAATGAGGATTGAACTTAATGAGGGGCTTGCTGCAGATGTTGTAAATATCGCTCATGGTGTTTATAG
>QMSL01000094.1 GCA_003649665.1 Thermoprotei archaeon
ACGTGATTTGTGCGTCCAATATTGATAGGAATACTAAGAGGGGAGGACTGTCCATATTTGATGAGAGGGGAATACTCAATTTCAGGGAATTGATAAAAATACTCCAAGAGCTAGGATATGATGGTTACTTTGTACTTGATTACAGTAGGGATAATAGAGCGAAATATTTGGACGATGCAAGGAGCATAATGGAGTACGTAACATCGCCTTCCATAAGTGAGGACTTGGGGGATATATTTCCAATAGCGTAACGCTTAATTATTGGACTAAGTAGTCCTTATTCAAGAGAGGATAAGAATGGGGGATCGCATTCTATACTCCAGGCGATGTTGAGGACTTCTTAAAACTACTTAGGGATATCGAGCGAAAGTGGCAAAGAGCATGGGAGGAAGCTCATATATTTGAGGCAGATCCTGATCCTAAGCGTAGGAAGTTCTTTTTGACAGTACCTTATCCATACACTTCAGGACCCTTACATATAGGACATGGTAGGACATACACAATAGGAGACGTCATTGCTCGATATAAGAGGATGAGAGGATTCAATGTACTATGGCCAATGGCGTTCCATATCACGGGTACACCTATTGCCTCTATATCAGCAAGGATCTCACGAGGAGATGAAGAATGTATAAAGCTCTATACAGGCTATGTTAGACTATACGAGAAAGATGAGGAGAAGGTCAAGAAAATAGTCGACTCGTTCAAAATACCAATGAACGTAGCCATGTTTTTCGCCAATGCGATAACAAATGACTTCAAGAGCTTAGGATACTCTATAGACTGGAGGAGGAGATTTACTACGGGAGATCCAGATTATAGTGCGTTCATTACATGGCAGTTCTTAAGATTAAAGGATAAAGGATATATAGTTCAAGGCACGCATCCAGTACTCTTCTGTCCTAGGGATGGAAATGCAGTTGGTGAAGATGATATAAGGGGAGGTGATGAGTTTAGAGCTGAGGTAGTTGAATTTACGGCAATAAAGTTTAAAATGGAAGAACAAGACGAAGTATACCTAGTTGCAGCTACGCTGAGACCTGAGACCATATTTGGGGTAACGAATATTTGGGTAAATCCTGAGGGCGAGTACGTTCTAGTAAAAGTCAATGATGAGAGGTGGATAATATCAAAGGAAGCTTGCAAGAAGTTAAAATATCAACTGCTAAACGTCGAAGTGATTAGGGAATTTAAGGGAAGAGAGCTCGTAGGTAAGGCATGCTATGAGCCCATAAGAGGTAGAAGACTAGTAATACTCCCAGCAACTTTTGTTAACTGTGATGAGGCAACAGGAGTTGTGTATAGCGTACCAGCACATGCACCTTATGATTACGTAGCTCTACTTGAAGTAAAGGCTAATCCTGAGAAGTATGGAGTGAATCCGGAATGGGTAAAGGGAATAGAGCCCATAAGTATAATCTCGATCGAGGGATATAGCGAGTGGCCAGCAAGAGATGTAGTAGAGAAACTTGGAATAAAGAGTCAACTTGAGAGAGATAAACTAGAGGAAGCAACAAGAATTCTTTACAAGGACGAGTACTACAAAGGCATCATGAAGGAGATTTGTAAACCCTTTAATGGAATGATGATAAAGGACGCTAAAGAGAAGATTAAGAAATGGCTGATGGAAAGGGGTGTCGCAATTACAATATACGAGACAAGTCCACGACCTATTTTCTGTAGATGTGGCAGCAAGATAGTAGTAGCAGTATTAAAAGATCAGTGGTTTATAAATTACGGCAATAAGGAGTGGAAGGAAAGAGCTAGGAAGGCATTAGATCAAATAGAGATATACCCAGCTAAATATAGAAAGCTATTCGAGGATACCTTTGATTGGCTTGCTCTAAGGCCTTGTGCTAGGAAGCGTGGTCTTGGGACGCCACTTCCGTTCGATAAGGGATGGATCATAGAGTCATTAAGCGACTCAACAATATATATGGCATTTTACACGATAGTTCACATAATTAGGGAGAATGATATAAAACCAAACCAACTAACGCCAGAGGTCTTCGACTACATATTCCTAGGAAAAGGTGATCCGAGGAGTATATCGAATAGGACGGGTATTTCAGAGAGTCTGCTAAAGAGAATGAGAGACGAATTCCTTTACTGGTATCCTGTAGATCAAAGACATACCGCGGTAGGTCATATAACAAATCACTTAAGTTTCTACATCTTCCATCATGTAGCACTATTCCCACCTGAGCTATGGCCTAAGAAGATAACGCTAAACGAGTACGTAATTAGGGAAGGAGCGAAAATGAGCAAGAGCAAAGGGAACGTATTACCGCTTGTAGAGATACCGAGGAGGTATAGCGCGGATCTCTTCAGATTATACATCATCTATGCAGCGGATTTAGCAAGTGTAGTAGACTGGAGAGAAGTTCAAGTAAAGAGCGTATTAAGAAGACTGATGGACTTCTGGAATTTGGCGGTCAGTATCTGTAAGGCAGGAAGAAGGAAAGCCCCAATCAGGATGAGTTTAGCTACGAAATGGTTACTCTCAAGGATAAATCAAGCGATAATTAGATGTACACAGTACATAGAGGATCTCAGACTACGTGATTACGTACAGGAGGCATTCTTTAACATGCTCAACGATATAGAGCAATACCTTAAGATGATGAGGGGAAGCAACGAGGAGGAGGTAAATTGGGCATTAAGGTATTGCTTAGAAAGAATGGTAAAGTTATTGACTCCAGTCATACCCCATATCTCCGAGGAGATATGGAGGATGCTAGGATATAATGACTTTGTATCACTGGAGAATTGGCCAACACCTAATAAGGAATATATAGATGAGGAACTTGAAGAATTAGTAAAAGTCGTTAACAATACGATAGACGACATAAGGAACATTATGAGTGCTATAAAAGAGAAGAGGCCGACTAAAGCATACATCTACGTAGGCGCTAGTCCTTGGAAGTACAAGTTAAGCAACATAGTATATGAGATGCGAGGAGCTAGAATAAACGAGATAATAAGAGAGGTCATGAAGGATAGTGAGATAAGGAGGCATGCAAAGGAAGCTGTTGAGCTAGTAAAAGCTATGTTCAAAGGGATAGTACCTATTGTAAAAACCACACGCGAAAGAGAGATAACGGTATTTAAGGAGCTCAAGGAATATATAGCACGAGAGATAGGACTAGATGTGGTAGTGGAGGACGCATTAAGAACAAGCTATGATCCTGTAGGTAAATCAAAGAGTGCACAGCCCGGCAGACCTGCAGTATATCTTGAGTGATCAGATAGGATAATAGTTGATGATGAGAGTCATGCCAAGGGGATGGATGACCCGATCCTGGGGTAGCTGAAACTCCCTTTTATATCAGCATAGGAGATGCTTTAAGAGTAAAAAGGCACTACTTGAGGTATACATGAACAGAGGATATACTAAGCGCTTAAGAGGATAACGTTAAAATTACCCCCCATTATGTTTAATACTTGGTGATACCGATGAGCCATATAAGCGAGGTAGTTCCTACTCGAAGGTTTGAGAGAGTAAGCGCGCATAGTCATATAAGGGGCCTTGGCCTTGAGAATGGAAAGGCACTACCAGTAGCTGATGGTATGGTTGGACAAACAGAGGCTAGGGAGGCTGCAGGTATCGTAGTTAGGATGATAAGGGAGGGAAAAATGGCAGGAAGGGGAGTACTTCTTGTAGGACCTCCTGGTACAGGTAAAACTGCAATAGCAATAGCTATAGCAAGAGAGCTGGGAAAAGACACTCCGTTTGTAGCTCTATCGGCAGCAGAGATATACTCAGCAGAGATGAAGAAGACCGAAGTACTTATGCAAGCAATGAGAAAGGCAATAGGCGTAAGGATAAGAGAAGTGAGAAAGGTCTATGAAGGCATGGTATCCGACATGAATATAGAGTTTACAAAACATCCCTATAACCCATATCAGCAGGTGCCAAGAAGCGTACGTATAACGTTAAAGACTAGAAGCGAAGAGAAGACGTTAAGAGCAGATGCTACAGTAGCATATCAGTTGATAGCACAGGGAGTTGAAGTAGGCGATGTGATATGGATTGATGCAGAAACGGGAAGGGTAACTAAAGTTGGAAAGTGTGAGGAGGCTCCATCAATAGGAGTGTACGATATTTCATCAGAGGAGAAGGTACCTATGCCTAGGGGACCAATTCTTAAGGAGAAAGAATTCATACATACGGTAACCCTTCATGATTTAGATGAAATGCATGCTAGAAGCGGACAAGGACTACTTTCATTGCTCTTCGGAGGTGGGCCTCGTGAGATATCAAATGAGGTAAGACAAAGAGTTGATGAGACCGTTAAGGAGTGGGTAGATGAAGGTAGAGCTGAGATAATACCAGGAGTCCTATTTATAGATGATGTCCATATGTTAGACATAGAGGCATTCAGCTTCCTCTCAAGGGCTATGGAGAGCGATTTGGCCCCCATAATAATACTGGCAACAAATAGAGGAATAACTAAGATACGAGGCACGGACGTAGAGGCACCTCATGGTATTCCACTAGACCTATTGGATAGGTTATTGATAATAAGAACAAGGCCATATACAGAAGACGAGATAAAGGAGATCTTAAAGATAAGGGCTAAGGAAGAGAAGGTCGAATTGGAACCAGATGCGCTAGACTATTTAACTAAAATAGGTACGCAGTACTCCCTAAGGTATGCAGTACAATTATTAACGCCAGCTAAAGAGGCGGCAACGATGGAGGGACGAAAGAGGGTAACGGTAAGGGATGTTGAAAGGGTGCGCAATCTCTTCGTTGATGTCAAACAATCCGTTGAATACATTAAGGAGTACGAGGAGAAGTTCCTTAAGTGAGCACAATTATCGTTTCTTACAATCACATAAAGGTAAACGCAATGTTTAATGCGAGCAGTATAACTGCTACTGTCATTATGCATACCTTTATGATTTTTAGGAGATGAGTCTTTTTTATTCCTCTCTCCAATAAGGAGAAGAGGAAACGGGCTCCATCAAAGGGATATATGGGCAACATGTTGAATATAGCTACGCTTAAGGATATTATATGAGTGGTTAATAAAAAGTTCCATAACTCATAAGAACTCCTTATGCTTAGGTCGATTCTTGACTTAAAGAAGTTAACTATGTTCACTCCCATCATGGGTCTCGTCTTATTCTTTATATCGGCCTTCAACCTTAATGCAGCTTCCCTAAGGTCACCATTAGGATCAATATACTTTACCATAACTAAGTCGCCTGGTTTGGCACTTCTCATAAAGTTCGTTAGATCGCTTATAGAGAGGATCTTAGTACCATTAAGCTCCATTATAACAGAATACTTGGGGATAACGCCATGTGCTGGATAACCAGGTATGGTGTCTACAACTAGTATCCCCTGAGGGTTAGAATAGAATAGAGATGAGATAAGGGCTAGGAATAGTAATGCCGTAATGAGATTCACTAAAGAGCCAGCAGCGAACACTCTTAATTTGTCCCTA
>QMSL01000095.1 GCA_003649665.1 Thermoprotei archaeon
CACGACTTCCTCCAGATATAGAGGAAGCAAAGAGGATGATATATGAGCTCTACAAAAGGTGGAGCAAGTACATGAGAGCTCCAGTTATACCGGGCATGGTTGGATGTGATCATCATTTACCTAAAGAATATGTGCCTGACATCGTTAGGGAACTTCTAAAAATTGAACTGCCAGTAAGGATTAAGCAAGGAAGTCTTGAGGATATTGCTTCTATTTTAAGACAGGCTAAGGACAGCTTAAAGTCATTTGAAGGAGAGTTGCTAAGTAGTCATTATCATTGGGTGCTATACGGAACTTGGTCTACTAGAACGTACTTAAAGCAACTAAATTTCGAATGTGAGACATTACTACTTTACTACGTCGAACCTTTATGGACGTTAGCGTGGATACTTGGTGCAGAATATCCGGAATCCGAGATAGAGACAGCTTGGAGGTACGTCTTACTTTCACATCCACATGATTCTATATGTGGATGTAGTGTAGATGAAGTGCATAAGGAAGTCGAGATCAGACTTATTAAGGCTAGGGAGTTATGTCATGAACTTCTCCATTGTACTATGAGGGGCAATGTTCTATATTTGTTTTTAGAAAGGAGGGCAGGTTATCGTTATGAATGGCATGCCTTACCATCAATAACGTCTAAGATAAATCTAACGTTCGCAGGATCATCATCGTATCTATACGTAGTAGCGTTTAATACATTGCCTTGGAAGAGAAGAGCAGTGATTAAAATGAGACTTAAGCCTTACCAAGTGACATTACCAATGCTTAAGGAGATCGCTAGAATCGCACCAAAGAACGTAGCAGAAGGTGCTCTCCAACTCCTTAGAGAGAATAAGCCGATCAGTGTAGATTTCAGAAATGTAGTCCTAAAAGACCCAGCAGGCAATATAATACCATGTCAGATAAGGGAATTCGAAGATGGATCTGTCGAAGTGATATGGATTGATGAATTGCCACCGCTTGGATTTAAGTCATATTCGGTAGTTAAGGAAAAGCATGAAGAATACGAAGAAGTACTAAAGGCAGGAGAGCTCTTCATAGAGAATGAATACTTAAGAGTGGAGTTCGACCTTAAGAGAGGTGGCGCGCTAAAAATTATCGATAAGAGAACAGGAGAGGTCTATGAAGGATTAGCCGTATTAGAGGATGGTGGAGATGTCGGCGATGAATATGATTATTCACCTCCCGAGAGAGATAAAATAATTAGAAGCGAGGAGGTAATGGCATCACTAAGTATAGTAGAGAGAGGGCCTGTTTATGTACGCGCTAAGTTAAGCTACTTCTTAAGTCTTCCAGAATCAGCATCACAGGATAGAAGGTCAAGAAGCGAAAAACAGGTTAAGGTTCCAGTGGATATGTACATAACGCTGTACAGGGGAATACCACGCGTTGACCTAGAGATAGTAGTCAATAACAGAGCTAAGGATCATAGACTCAGAATAATATTCCCAACTAAGGTTAAGGCTGAAAAACACTACGCTAAAACCCATTATATGGTGATAGAAAGACCCAATAAACCTCCTTACTACTACATACGTGGTGATAACAGGGTTCCCATAAGAACATACCCCACTAGATTATGGGTTGATGTAAGCGATGGAAAGAGAGGTCTTTGCATAGTCACTAAGGGATTACATGAGTATGAGGTTAGGGAGGGTAAGAATGGAATAGAAATAGTGTTCACCCTTATGAGATGTGTCGGTTGGCTCTCAAGAGAAGATCTTCTTACGAGACCTGGTCGTGCAGGCCCATACATCAAGACTCCTGATGCACAGTGTCTTGGAACTAGGAGCTTTGAGCTCTCAATAATTCCACATAAGGGATATTGGGATGATGCACACATACATAGATTAGCTTTAGAATATGTAATACCAGGAATAGCACATGAGGATATTACTCATAAAGGAGAATTGCCGCCAGAGTATTCACTATTAGAGGTAGAGGGCGAACTCATATTGTTCTCGACATTCAAGAGGAGTGTGGATAGAGAGGGCGCGATATTGAGAATTTACAATCCCTCATCACGATCAATTAAGGCGAGAATTATCTTACATAAGAGGCCACGTAAGGTATTTAGAACTAGACTCGATGAGAAGGAACTTATCGAACTCAAGGAAGGAGACGCTATAGAAGTATGCCTGGATCCATATAAGATAGAGACCTTGAAGATAGTATTTTAAACTCCTCAACTATGGGTACTCCAATGAAAATAATACGAGCAATGCCGTAGCACGTATATGTAGGAAAGCTAGTCAACTTTATATAGAGCGCTAATTCCTTATACCCATGATATGATGAGCTTCCCTGCGGGAAGAACTGAGTAATGATGTAAGCGGTCGGGTTCTGATAAAATTCTTTAAATATTTCATAGCAGTTAATCATAGTGCGGGGTGTTCTCGTGAGTAAGGTATATCTAGCAAGATCTCGCCTCAGGAAGCTAGAAGCTGAGGAAAGCTTACCTAATAAGCTCATTAAGTTATTAAGGGAAGCAGGAATAGAGGATGTAATCCAGAAGGGTAATATTGTTGCCATTAAGGTACATGTTGGTGATATGTCTAACAGTGGATATCGCTACATACGCCCTATTTTCGTACGTAAGGTAGTTGAGTTAGTAAGATCGCTAGGCGGTATACCGTTCGTTACAGATACATGGGGGCTTAAACACATAGAGAGCGCTGTAAAAAACGGTTTTAATTATGCCACACTTAATGCAGCCGTCATTCCTGCAAATGGTATAAAAGAGAATTTCTATTATATGGTTAAGGTTCCAAATGCTTTTCACATAGAGGAAGTTCAAGTTGCAGGAAACATATATGATGCAGATGTGCTGATAAACTTCGCCCACTCAAAGGGACATCCATCATGTGGATATGGAGGTGCTATAAAGAACTTAGCCATGGGATGCATCTCCTATAAAACAAGAGGAGAAATTCATGAACTTGAGAAGAAGGACGATATTGGTGCATGCTTTCAAGAGGGGATGATTGATGCAACTAGGGCTGTACTCTCCAATAAGCGAGGAAAAGCCATTCATATAAACTATATAATGGACGTTCAGCCTATGTGCGATTGCGCTCCTTATTCTGATAACCCAATAGTTCCAGATATAGGGATAGCAGTATCAACAGATATAATTGCTCTAGAGAAGGCAACATTGGATTTAATAGATAACGCTCCTCCAGCACCATACTCAATTGCAGAAAGGCTCAACCTTAAGCCTGGAGATAACAAGTTCTTTAAGATACATAAGAAGGATCCATACATCCAAGTAAGGGCTGGCGAGAAGGCAGGACTGGGAACTCAAAGATACGAACTCGTGGAGATATAGGGTGATATAATGCCTGGAGCAAAGGTTATTGTAAATCAGAATGCATGCATAGGTTGCGGAATGTGCGTAAAAGTATGTCCCGCAGGGGTATTCAAAATAGTTAACGGTAAATCCCACGCCGTAAGGCCAGACGCATGTTTAGTATGTAGAGCTTGCATAACTCACTGTCCTACTAACTGTATAACCATAAAGCCCAGAGAGTACGAGCCGATTAGAAGGCTATATGAGTAAACAGGGAAGACCATTGGAAGTACTACTTAAACGTTAAGGTAAATTATATTTCTTCTAGTCCGTAAATAGTCCGTGATGTATATAAGAGGTAGGATAGTTAAGGACAAATTCCTCACGTTTAGTGTAAAGGCTTACGAGATAGAGCTAGAGAAGGATATAATGCCCAAACCAGGCCAATTCGTAATGCTATGGGTTCCGGGGGTTGGAGAGATCCCACTTAGCGTTGCACAGTATATCGGCAATCGCTTAATGGAATTAGTAATAGCTAAAGTAGGGAAAGTAACTACTTATATTCATGAGAAGTTCAAAAGCGGTACGAGGGTCTTTATAAGAGGACCCTATGGAAATGGGTTTACTGTATTGAAGAAGGCTAAGTGTTTAATTGTAGCAGGTGGATGTGGTCTAGCGCCAATGCTATACCTTATCGATAAACTTATAGAGCAGAAATGTACTGTAGATGTAGTCTTAGGCTTTAAGACTAGATATGATGTTTTCTACGTCGATAGATTTAAGGAGCTTGGAAGAAGGGTATTAATTACGACGGAAGATGGAAGTATGGGAGTAAAAGGTACGGCAGTTGATGGAATGATAAGGCTCCTAGAAGAACAAGAATACGATATGGTATATACCTGCGGCAAGGAATTAATGATGGTTTCTGTAGTTAAGGAGTGTCTAAAGAGAGGCATAAGAGTTGAGGCTTCATTGGAGCGATATATGAAATGCGGTATAGGGATCTGCGGATCATGCGTACTAGATCCATTGGGATTAAGAGTGTGTAAGGATGGACCAGTCTTCTCAGGGGAAATATTATCTAAAGTGGAAGATTTCGGTAAGTATTGGCGCAATCCAGATGGAAGCAAGAGAGCCCTCTCATAGTGCCTTAAATCAAAATTATAAAAGTTGATTATACAGATATTTGGGATCTGAGTAGTGATGAATACGCCACGGAATGAGCTTAGTCGATGATTAGTATCTCCTTTTACATGTTTACATTCGCGTCTCTATTATGATTCTTGGCTAGTACCTTCTTGAACACTTTAAAGCGCATATCAAGTATTACTAAGGCCATATCATAAAATCCTACTGTCGCATTTAATAAGCAGAACCGCTAAAATGCGTTAACATATATATGTTAAATTTAACATTATCATAAATGAATGGAAAGCCTAGAGAAATATGTTTGCCGAAATCCCTTACCCTTTAGGTTTTATATCTTTCCAGAAGTAGAGGTGATTGAAGTATAATGAGGTCAAAGTGGACGGAATACCTCGAAGAATTAATGAGCCTCCTCGATAAATACGATCCAAAGAGGAGTTTTAAGTTAAGGCATGATGTGAGAGAGCGCTTTCTAGAGATCAAGAATGCTATGCAGGAGAGCTATATACGTGAAATGCTTGGCAATGAGGTTGATCGTGCATTAAAATGGGTTAAGGTCTTCAATAACGAAGTAAATGAGGCGAAAGATGAGTTAGGAATAAGGGGCATTATGTTCTCAAAGGAGTTTAAGAGTTTCATTGAGGATCCAGTAGCGCATTTGAAGAAAAAGCTATTCAACTATACTTATGATCTTCTCAGAAGGAAAATAGACGTTGAGGAGTTCAGTAGAGTTGCTAAGGCAGCAATAACGACGTCATTAAGAACTAACCTTAGGACTTTATATCAAAATTGGGTCATAATCTCACTCTTGAGGAACTTAGCGGAATATGGTATAAGAATAGTATACCCTGAGTACAATTATTTGCTCTTAGAGAGATCGGGAAGACAGAAGACAGGATCGATACCTCCTAACTGTATAGTTTACATAAAGGGATACGGATATTTAAGCATCTTCATAGAGGCGCCAAGACCATTGAGTTGGGAAGATAC
>QMSL01000096.1 GCA_003649665.1 Thermoprotei archaeon
GTCGGAGATGCTGATCTTTTATCATGAAGAATATCAACATTAAACCTATCCTCAATACGTAATACTACATATGCTAATTCGTTCTGATATTGGCATCTAGTAGGCTTAGGAATTCTTTAAAGAGATTTGCGTTCATTCTGGCACCAGCTGCTCTTCTATGTCCGCCACCGTCTATATTTAACTTCTTCGCGATGATTCGAAGAATTCTATTGAGATCTATATCATCTCTATCAGTCCTTAAGCTCATTATTATCTTATTGCCCTTAGTCTGTCCTGCAATGCCTATGGGCTTCTTAGCTATGGATCTAGCGTAAGTTGCTGCCCTGGTTATACTACCTGGGGGATCGAGTATATACGCTATATTCCCATATGTCTTTACGTTTTTCTTTATGTATTCAACCAGTATATCCTCATTTGTGCTCTCTATAAGAGCACGTATTAAAAGTTCTGAGAGAGCGCTAGGTAACCTATTCTTGCTTAGATGTTCTACCACGTGCCTTTTAAAATCGTACATTTTCCTACTTCCCTCTAATCCTTGAGCAAGAACTCCTGCCTCAAAGTAGATATGCCTTACATCCCACATGCTGATCGCTTTTCTTATAAAGTCCGTGTCAGCCATGTAGTCTGATATCGCACCATATATGGCTAATCGATTGTACTCCCAAGGAAGTTTATCCTCAAAATACCTATAGGTCAATTCCGATGCACATGCATCTTCGCTATGGATTATCACGCCAGGTAGTTCATTTATCTTAATACTAATCGGTTCAGGATGATGATCTATGTATACAAGCTCGCCTCTCCTACTTAGGATTTCGAAAAGCTTAAATATTTCACGAGCATGCCTCTCATTTATCGCTATGTCGACAATGATGACGTTATCGCCTGGGGTTACGTTATCTTTAAGGTCCTCAAGGAGACCAGAAGGATGGGAGAAGAATACTTTACCATTACCTATAGCCGCTAAGGCAATTGCAGCAGAAGAGACACCATCTCCATCCCCATGGGCAAAAATCCAGTACATATACCTCAGCTCATCTCTACTGATGGATCTAGAAACTATATGTTCGACGAGGTATTAATTTATTAATTGTGAGGGAAGGAGTTAAGATCCTTGAATATCCAAACGTGAGAGAGGCCTTGCTCTATAAGAAGCTTAGAGGTGATAAGGTTCAGTGCACACTTTGTGAGAGACGTTGCATAATACCTCCAGGAGAGAGAGGGTTTTGTGGTACTAGAATGAATATAGATGGTAGGCTTTATACATTAATATATGGGGATCTTTCAGCAGTAGAGTCAAGACCAATTGAGATAAAACCATTCTTCCATTTCTGGCCTGGATCAACAGCGATTACGTTTAGCTCGTGGTCCTGTAATTTCACTTGCCCATGGTGTCAGAATTGGCATCTATCGAAAGTTAAGCCACAGCTTGAGATGCCACATTACATAGATCCTGAGGAGATAATAAGGATGGCTTTAGCTAATGGTGATGAGGGGACTTGTGTCTCCTTTAATGAGCCAACTCTTCTCTTCGAATATGCAATTGACGTATTCAAGATGGCAAGGGAAAAGGGATTATATAACACGTTTGTAAGCAACGGATATATGACGCTGGACGCACTCAGGATTCTTAAGGATTCTGGACTTGATGGATTAAAGATCGATGTTAAAGGCGGTAAGGAGGAATATAAGAAGTATAATTCTGCTAATGTTGATGTAGTCTGGAGAAATGCTAGGGAAGCGAAGAAAATGGGAATACACGTTGAGATAGTATACTTAGTAGTCACGAATGCGACAGACGATGAGAACTTAATAATTGAAACTATTGAGAGGCATTTAAAAGAGCTTGGACCCGATACACCATTACATTTCACGAGGTATTATCCTGCATACATGTACCATGAACCTCCGACGAAAATTGAGATATTAGAGAAGGCGTATAAGATGGCAAGGAAGATGGGCGTTAAGTATCCTTATATAGGCAATGTACCGGGCCATCCCTATGAGAACACATATTGTCCTGAATGTAATGCCCTCCTCATTAAGAGATATGGCTATAGGGTGATTAAGTACAACATAAGGGAGGATGGGTCTTGTCCTAAGTGTAAGGCTAAGATACCAATCGTCGGAAAGTATGTTAATAAAAGTAAGAGTAGGAGATGGCGTTTTGTCATTTAATGGGTATCTCGTACCATACCCTTCCCATATAATCAATGTATATTCGACGCCTCGTAGTATGTCTGCCTATTAGTCTTGGAAGTATGATGCCAGCTATGAAGCCACCTATGTGGGCCCAAAAGGCGACACCAGAGAAGAACGGATATGGTAATGCCAATGAGACCATGCCCATGAATAGCTGATAGAGAAACCATAATCCAATGAATATCGCAGCAGGGAGCCTTATTACTATGGGAATACCTGGCCAAGCAATAGTTAATATGTTGACCATTCTATAGGGCATTAAGATCATGTAAGCACCAAGGACGCCAGATATAGCGCCCGATGCACCAACGCATGGTATTAAGGCTGGATGCACTATTTTCCTGAAGAGAATGTAAGGTTGAGCGAAGAATACTACAATGAAGGTATGCGCAAAGGATGCTACGATACCCGATAGTAGATATAGGAGTAGGAATCGAGATCTTCCAAGCCTTAGCTCAACTCCTGGTCCAAAGACGTAAAGGTAAAGCATGTTCCCTATTAGATGCATTAATCCGCCATGGAGGAACATCGATGTTATAAGCGTATAAAGAGCTTCGCCTCGCAGTATCTTAGCGGGTATTAATCCATATTTCTCTATTATTGCCTCAAATGCGAATGGGCCTTGAGAATACGTTATTAAGAATATTGCAACGTTTATCGCTATTATTGTTATCGTAATGATAGGCATTCTCCTTCTAGTGCCCTCTGTGCCAACTGGAATTCCAGCCATAGGACATCAACACATAGGTGTGAATTACTGAGATATAAACATCTCCCTTAACGTACTTAACACATACGTTGGTTTACGATGATAACGCGCTATATCCTCACGATCAGTAACTCCAGTTAGGACTATTAAGGAATCAGCACTACAATTATAAGCGAGCTCTAAATCCGTATCAAGTCGATCTCCTATTACGAGGATCTGGTACTTATTATAATTGCTCCCGAGAGCAAGCTCTACCATAAGCTTATTGGGCTTGCCAACTATATAATCGGGCTCCTTATTGGATGCTGTTCGAATTGCGGCCACTATTGCACCTGCTCCTGGTATCTCTCCCTCAGGTGTAGGCAACGTCGAATCAGTGTTTGTTGCAATGAAGAGAGCACCTCTCCTTATGGCCATTAGAGCATACATTAACTTCCTATACGTGAGATTTCTATCAAGTCCTACTACCACCGCTTCAACATTATCGTTAATGCTCTCATCCTCATTTAGTACATGGATGCCTTGTTGTGCCAACTCATAAATAAGACCGTACTCCCCAACTACATAGACGTTCCTTTTCCCAAGGCTCTTAAGGAGAAGTGATGTTGCATATGCGCTAGTAATTATAGAATCAACGGAGTCTACGATTACTCCAAATCGCTTAAGCCTCCTGAGATAGGATAGTCTCGTCCGAGTGGAATTATTAGTCATGAATAGAATCCTCTTGCCCATTTGAATTAAGTGATTCAGTGACTCTATTGCATCCTTTATAGGCTCATTACCTCTCCATATCACTCCATCCATATCAACTATGAAGACATCGTATTTATCGAAGCATTTCTTAAGTACTGGCATCAAGAGGAAATGAGTTTAAGCTAGGGTAAAAATAACTTTCCTCTATAATACTATATGGTTAAGGTTTAAGAGATGAGAAGTGAGGAATATCGTAGAGTAAGGATGAGATTCATATTCAGACCAGTAACTGGATTAGTAATTTCGTCAAGAGAGGCTCGGAGAATACTTAATATCTATAACAAAGGCGTAAGAGGGGAGATTCATGTTAATGTAAACCTAAGCCTTTCAAGAGTTCCAATCGACATCAATGCTGACGACATTACGTTCCCCGGAGGGTATAAGGTCACATTAGATGACTTAAAGTTGATGACAAGGGATGAGAGAGGGATCTATCTTATAAACAATAAAGGCATCTTTAAGTTAGAGATAAGAACCGAGCGATATTATTACAAGTTAGCGCTATTCCCCGGATGTAGATCTCCAACATTAGAGATAAGCGGTATTCACATGCATAGGGTAAGCGGTATCGATCCTTGGGATGATGCTAAGATGAAGATATTGCTAGTTGGCATTAGAAGATGCCATAGAGTTCTAGACATATGTACAGGTCTAGGCTATACAGCGATAAACGCTAGAATTGCAGGGGCATGTTATGTGCTAACTATAGAAAAGGACGAAAACGTATTAAAGATAGCTCAGGCAAACCCTTGGTCTCGTAGGCTAGCAGATCCACAGGTGGAGATCATATTAGACGACGCGGTAGATTTCATAAGGAGTATCGAAGATAATTCCTTCGACGTAATAATACACGATCCACCAAGGCTATCTAAGGAGAGCGGAGGACTATATGGTAAGGAATTCTATAGAGAACTATATAGAGTATTGAAGGCTCATGGTAAGCTCTATCACTACACAGGAGAGCCAAAGAAGCATAGAGGGATTAACATAGTTAGAAGTATTGCTAAGAGATTGCATGAAGTAGGCTTTACTGTAAAGCCCGTGAGAAAAGCTTTAGGAGTTATTGCAACTAAATAATTCTAGAGAAGTACTCGGTAGGGATTTAAAATGTCCTTCAGAAGAGTGATGCTGGTAAAGGAGCTGATAAGGAAGCTAGGCTACGTCAATATAAACTCCTTAAAGAAGTGGCTTAACCTTTCAAGTACTAATGATGCAAGAAAGCTCATATACAAATTAACGAGGATAGATAAGGACATAGAGCCAGTCTATACAGTAACTTTTGAAAAGGAGGGACCTCTTGCATCATTTTCAGTAGAGGAAGTTGAGGAGAGCAGACTTCACGAAGTTATGAGACAGAAAATGAAGAATGGATGGAAATTAAAGTCTAAATACCTAACTGGGGCAAAGTTACGAGGGTTCACATTAATGATCATATAATGAAGTGTCTTCTGGTTTTTGAGGATATTGTTTTATTTAGCGTTTCTAGCATATTATATAGGGATGATGAGGACTCGCGTCTCGGAGATGTGAAGAGGAACCCACGGGCTGACCCCTCATCGTGGAGAATCCGCTTTTTATACCCGGTTGCCTAATGAAGTGATGGAGATTAGACATCATACAGAATCATCAATACAAACACTACTCAATAGGGCGAGAAGGGAAGTTAAAGTCAAGGAGCATCTTGAAATGCTTGAGAGATTTCACAAGTATATGAGAGCTCAAGGCTACTCACTAGACACCA
>QMSL01000097.1 GCA_003649665.1 Thermoprotei archaeon
CTCAAGTATGCCCATAAGAGCGTATCTGATGGCATTTCTAAGCTTATGCGCTAATATACCAACTATGTAGAAACACGCAAAGTTAGAAGGTACCCCTACAGTTAAACTCAATAAAGCATCCCCATGGATGAGCATATCGCTGATAAATATACCTATTGCTGCACCTATGCCTCCAACATGAGGGCCAAAAACTATAGCAAATACTGCGGGAATGAAAACTGGAGGCCAGAATCTTACGACACCAATTGCAGGCGTAAATATCCCTAGATACGTGGCATACCCGAGTACGGCATATAAGGTAGCACATAGCGCTATCAATGTTATCTCTTGAGCTTTCCTTAAGCTCACGAATGCCCCTAGCACTAGGGTATAGCTAAACCAGACATAAGGATGATGTTTATATTGTTAAACATGTTTAACAATGTGGAAATCGAAGAAATGCATATCAAGATCATTTTAATGAAGAAGACGCATGGTAAAGTATACTTAAGGTCTCGATTCAAAGATTTAAAATAGATCACGCTAAATAATCCTCCAATGGGAGTACCCTCCATGGAGATAATAGATATACATACTCATATCGGAATTGTGAGATCATGGTCACCATACCTTAAGGGCTTTGTAAAAGCTACAATACACGACCTTATATCATACATGGATAGCGTAGGCATAGACTTAGTCGCATTACTACCATTACCAGGAATCGTTGAACCCTATGATAGAATCCCGGGTACCGATAAGGTTCTTAAATTATCTAAAGAGTATCCAGATCGCATAGTTCCATTCTGTGTAATTGATCCCAGATGTATTAAGCCTAAGGAGAGGATAGAACAGTACGTTAAGAGAGGATGTAAAGGATTTGGCGAGTATAAGGTCAGGCTTTATATCGATGATGAGAGATCGATAAGAGTATTCAAAATATGTGCGGATCTAGGAATTCCGGTACTAATTCATATGGATAAGGAGTTTAATCCAGACATACATAGATTTATTAAGGTATTAAATAAAGTACCGGATGCTATCTTTATAATGCATGGCCCTGGTTGGTGGAAGTATATATCAGCAGAAACAGGAGATGAAGACTATCCTAAAGGTAAGGTAATACCAGGGGGAATAATTGAGAAAATATTTAAGGAATATAGGAACGTATATGCTGACATATCTGCCCACTCGGGACTTAATGCTCTTAAACGGGATAAAGAATACGCTAGCATCTTCTTAAGAATGTTCTCTAATAGGGTACTCTTTGGCACAGACTTTCCATGCATTTCGCCTGAAGGCAATCAATTTGGTCCTAATAGGGAGCACATAGACCTTTTAATTAATCTAGGATTGGAGAAGGAAATACTTGAGAGGATATTATATAAGAATGCCCTAAGGCTATTAGGATTATAATGAATTATCGCTTAATTTCTATCTAAGGTAACTTTAAAGAAGAATAGGGAAATAGCATTACTACGGTGGATAAATGAGCTCTATTGCAATATCTAATGCTGAGATATCGGTAAATATTCAGTTATATCCATTTTCAATCTCCATCTCACGAGGAAAAACACGCCTTATTGAAAGATTAAGTAGTGAATATGACGTAGAGCTAAATGGCTTCCGTAGAAGCTTCCATCCAGAGATAGTTAAGAGAGAGAAGAATATAGTAAAAGTTAATGACGAAAGTATTGGCATCTCTTTAGAGTTAAGGCTTCTTAATGGATTTGTGGAAATATCTTGGAGATCCAATAGGGTAATCGATAAAATAGTAGACACATGGGTGTCCTGCGATCTTAGGGAATGGTATGGTCAAGGAGAACTTAGGTTTCAGGTCTTTCCTCTAAGTAGACATTTTATATCAGGAACGCCGTATTCCTTGGATGGAAATGAATTTTTAGCAAGGAGGATCCAGGCGCCCTTATGGCTAAATAGACGTGGATACGGCATATTAATTGATAACTATGAGCTCTTTGAGATATCGTTCTTCGGCAGAGGAGTAACCATTAAGGCATTAAACGTAAAGGACTTCACATATCACATAACTATAGGAAAGGATTTGAGGGATTGTAGGAGAAGAGTCTTAAAGAAGATAGGATTACCCCAAAGGATGCCTGACAGGAGGATATTAGCAAAGCCTATATTCTCAACGTGGGCATATTTCAAGAAGGATATAAACCAAGAGAAGGTCTTAGAGTTTGCGAAGGAAATAAAGGAGCATGAATTCCCATGTAGTGTAATAGAGATAGATGATAAATGGGAGACCGCATATGGAGATCACGAGTTCGACTTTGATAGATTTCCCAATCCTAAAGACATGATAGGTAAAATACATAAAATGGGCTATCTGGTAACTCTTTGGGTTCATCCCTTCATAAATTATGACTCTAAGAATTATGAGTATGCTAAGTCTAAGGGTTACTTAGTGCTTGATCCAGAAGAAGATATACCAATGGAAGTTAAGTGGTGGAATGGTAAAGGAGGACTTTTAGATATAAGCAATCCTAAGGCTAGGGAATGGTTTAATAATGCCCTTATATCATTAAAGAGAAGATATGATGTTGATGGTTTTAAATTTGATGCAGGAGATGCTACATATCTAGTGATTAGACGTAAGGGAAAAGTGAGAATTGGGAGGACGTATGGTAACCTTAAACCAAATCAATATACTGATGAATGGATAAGATTCATTGCGGAGAACCATTATGATTTAGCTGAGGTTCGAGTTGGGTTCTTGGCTCAGAGATATGGTGTAGTAACGCGTGAAGGTGATAAAGAGTCTATTTGGGGACTGAATGGAGGGTTATATGCAACAATAACGCAAGCACTTACTCTCTCGATTACGGGATATCCCTATATAATGCCAGATATGATAGGTGGAAACGAATATGAATTTAAGTGCGATAAGGAACTTTTCATCAGATGGGTTGAGGCTACGATTCTAATGCCCATAGTACAATACTCAATCCCTCCGTGGAGATACGATGATGAGACAGTTAACATCTCTAAAAAGTATACATTACTTCACGAGAACCTAGTTGACTATTACATAATGCTCGCTAAGAAGGCCATGAAGGAAGGAGATCCCATAGTAACTCCATTGGTCCTTAGAGATCCTGAAGATGATGAAGGAGCATATATTAGTGATGAATATTTAGTAGGCAATCTCTTAGTAGCTCCAATAGTTGAAAGAGGACGTGAAGAAAGAGAGGTATACTTACCTAAGGGAGTATGGATTGATATATGGAGCGACAGAGAAATTAAAGGACCTAATAAGATTACGGTTGAGGCTCCCTTAGACAAACTACCTCTTTACGTCGAAGTACATGCTAAGATGCTCCTTAATATT
Source organism: Thermoprotei archaeon (assembly GCA_003649665.1). Lineage (GTDB taxonomy): Archaea > Thermoproteota > Thermoprotei > QMSL01 > B3-G16 > B3-G16. The sequence goes on from QMSL01000097.1 coordinate 3,332, forward strand.
CTAAGGAGGACGTTAGCTGAAGTTGAAAGGTGAGCTTTGGCTTTAAAATACATCCGCAGAAAAATGCTTAAGTATATAACGTACATTATGAATTGATCATACGGATGGTGAATTACCATGAACCAAAAACATGGTAAAGTACTCATGTTAATAGTAATCGCGGGCTTCTTCGCAATCCTTGGTTCTACGATGAGCAAGTCTCCTACACTTCCGCTCTATGCTAAAAAATTAGGGCTTTCAGATCCTGAAATAGGCGTTGTTGCAGCAGCATCAACTATTACAGGGATAGTTGTTAATTTCGTCTCGGGCTTACTCTCAGATATATATGGAAGGAAGAGACTATTAATAGTAAGTGGCATGGTATTCTTTAGCGCTCCCTTACTGTACTTCTTAGCGAAAAATACACTTACGTTAGCATCTGTAAGGGCTTACTACGGCTTGGCTACAGCAATATTTGTTCCCGTCTCATTAGCTTTAGTTTCAGATCTTTATCCATCTAGGAAGGGAACATTCATGGGACTTCTCTCATCAGCTACACTTATAGGAAGAGCACTCGCACCAACCATTGCAGGTACTCTTATCTATCTCTATGGCTTTTCTCCTGTCTTCATCCTCTGCTCTGCTACAGGCCTTACAGCATTATTACTAATGAGTACCTTGCCTACTAAAGAGAGGAAAGGAGAGAGGCCTAAGTTATCATTCAAGTTTGTGATAAGTCCTTGGTTATTACCAATAGGCTTGATAGACGCTATAATATATATGGCATACCAGGGAATAGAGACGTTCCTTCCGCTATTCCAGGTGCTTAAGGAGAGAGAATGGCTCGCAGGCCTCATCTTAACCACAGAGGTAGGTATAATGGCGTTAGTCAAGCCAATTGGAGGATATTTGAGCGATAGGATAGGAAGGATAAAGCCAATAGTCCTCGGATTATTGTTATTAACTTGTTCTACAGTGCTATTAGCAAAAGCTGGAACAATACCACTCATATTAGCTTCAGTAATACTTTTCGCAATAGCCGCTTCAATTACAACAGCCTCAACAAAGCCTTTGGCTACTGATATAGCGAGATATAGCGGGGCTGCATTGGGTTTATTGGAGAGCATAAAGGATATAGGTCAAGCACTTGGCCCTATAATAGTTAGTATTGCTAATATTAGCATGGGTTATATAATAATAGGCATCTTAAGCATTATAGGCTTAGTAATATTTCTCGTAACTATGAGATATCTTGGCCTAGATAAAATCGCCTAGAAGAGCATGAAACTTCTGACTAAATGTATTAACGAGAGCAACCATTTTAAGTCCATTGAACAACATTATATCGACTGATGAGGTGAGTTACCGCCTATGAATATCATCGAGTATTTATGTAGGGAGGCTAGGAGGATTACTAAGAATTCATTAAGTGAGCTAAGGGATAAGGATTACTGGATTAGGAGTAAGGAAAGACGTCGAGAAATGCTCGCATATATGCTTGGTCTTTCGGAGTATTTGAATAAGGAAAGACATCGCCCAGAATATAAGGTGACTGGCGTATTAGAGCGAGAGGGATATAGAATTGAGAAAGTATATTTTGAAAGCCTACAGGGTCTTTATGTGACTGGAAATTTGTACGTCCCTGAGGAAAGAGGACCAAAGCCTATAGTACTTTATCTATGTGGCCACTCATTTGATCAGAAGTTCCATTATCAGTTTCATGGGCACAAGTTTGCCAGATTAGGGTTCGTAACATTTATAATGGAAACCATTCAGAAAGGAGAGATACGTGGTCATCATCATGGTACCTATCATTATGGTTGGTTTAATTGGTATAGTTTAGGCTATACCCCTGCGGGCGTAGAGGTGTGGAATGCCATTAGAGCACTAGACTTCCTCCAAGAACTCCCATATGTTGATAAAGAGAAAATAGGCGTTACAGGAATCTCTGGTGGCGGTGCCATGAGTTGGTTTACGGCAGCTATTGACGAGAGGATAAAAGTAGTAGCTCCGGTATGCTCTACAGGGACAATAGAGTCTCATATATGTAAACGTACCTTAGA
>QMSL01000098.1 GCA_003649665.1 Thermoprotei archaeon
AAGTATTAACAACTCTTATTCCGTTAATAGTAAAAAGGATCCCTTCCCCCACTTGATAAACTTTAGGCTACTCCATGTATTCTTCATTACACTACTTACGTTGTCGTACTTAAGCTAAACAGTGATAAAATTAAAGGGTAGAAAGGCATTAAGCTACTCTTCGTTTTAGGAGATTTAATGGATAGCAAGCCTACAATCGTCTCCCCTTATTAGAGTATATCTAAAAAGAGAGGAATTAAGGGGAAAATCACGAACGAAATACTTCTTGCTACAGTAGCCATGATGATTATAAATACTGTAGTATTCATTCCGTTGACTAAGGTACAATATCTAGGATAGACTTCAATAATGGATTTAATAGTACTCTTGCTCATAAGTTCGCTTATAGGAATATTGTCACTTCTTATAACGACTAAAGGGGAAATATGAGAGTGTAAGAGGGGAATTGCTTCAGTCCCCATTAAATATGAGACTTGCAGTCAAAGTCCTCATATCGTTTGGGTTAATGCTTCTGTTAAGATCTATTTCGTTTAAATTACCTTAAATTACTGGGACTCGTAGGAATGTTGTTTTCAAGTATAGTAAGAGGAATGGCCAGGTACAGAAATAGTAATACTTACAGCTTTCACGTTATTAATATCAGGGAAGATAGATGTCTATACTCTAATTGCTGCTTCGCTCTGCGCAATAATAATGGGCATATCCAATAAGCTTATATTTGCTACAACGGCGGGTGCTGACAAACAACTTATAGTAAAGCTACTATGGAAATTAACCTTAATGGCATTTCCATGTATAATAATGCTCATACACCTCTTAATGAGTAAGGCTATCTTATAGCAGCATTATTTAAAAAGGCGGGGGCGGCGCACGCTCACGGCACCGAGTCATAGTCCGGCATACGCCGGCCTCCTCGGTGTGCTCTAGCATAATATTTTATATCTACCGAGGAATATTAATTACACCGCATGTTCAGATAGCAATCGATTACTTAAAGCTACCATGCTAAACAGCATTTCTTCTGTAGGAGAGTATGTACTATGCTAATGGTACGATGAAAATAGAGTATGGATATATGTAAAGAAAAGCTTTACAGAAATGAAAGGTGAAGCCGGGTCTAAGCCCGGTCTCTCGGTATCACGTTCATCCGAATCTAGGTCCCTCGACCCTCAGGTCCGAAGACCCTTGGGCCAAGGGCCTAGTTCGGATGAGCGTGATACTGAGAGGCCGAGCTTGCTTCCCGGCTCCAGCTTATATTTAAGCAAAGAATTGTTTTTAAGCATTTCTAACATTATCTAGTGGTATTACGCATCTATATTTCCTGGTGATAGGAGGGTTCTCCATGTCATGTGGATAATATTGGGAGATTCCTTAGATACTCTGGTATAGTGTAAGAGAAATAGCCTAGCATTTTTATATATGGAGTAATCATGGTGATGAGAGTTGTTGCGATTTGAGGAAGATCTGAACTTAGTCTGTAGGAAATTAGAGGAGGACCTCGATTTTGAGGATATTAACGAGTTAAGGAAGCTTAAGGAGAAATTGCTTAAAATGTACAAGCAACAGCTAGTGAAGAGCAATCATTCAGTAATGGAACTTATCGTAGCTAAATACTTCTTAACGAGAGGGTGGAAGGTTGATGTAGAACATAGGCTTACAGATGTGTTAGTATGTGATGTATATTGTGAAAATGACAATAAAATAGTTATAGTGGAGGTGGAGACAGGTTTTGTACCTCCTGAGAATGCTGTAGATCCAATAACATATAGGTTGGCTAGAATTATAAGCAAGACAGCAAGGTACAGCCCGTTTGCCGATGAATTCTACTTAGCTACGCCTGGCTATCATATATTACAAATACCTCAATTCTTCTTAATAAGTCCTAGTGAAAGAGAGAAGTATGATAAGGATGCTAAGACATTGAAAGCCCTATGTGATAGATATTACAGTAAGCCGCCGGTTTCCATAGAGGAACTGGTTAAGGCAAGGATAGATGGCATTATACTTCTCAACGTTGATAAGGTAAAGGTGAAACTCATGAAATTACATGAATACTATGACGTGTTCCTAATGAACTTAAGAAAGCTTGGGATGTATATAGAACATCATATGTTGTCAACGAGCAAAGGTTAGCTTTTTAAGTTCTCCCTTCTTCAATTCTTAAGATAAGCTTTATGTTATCTATCTCCAAGGGATTGGGTTCCTTTACAGAGAACCGCGCGTCTAAAATTTCTTTCGCAATCCATTTTGTAGTTAGATGAGCACACGCCTTTAGCGGTTTCGGCATTAACACAAAGCGTCGCACGTACTCCTTGTACCTTATTAGCAACAATGCATACTCCAGTTCCAGTATGGCATATCACAATCCCTATATCAACTTCTCCCCTTGTTACAGCCATGGTAGTGGGTAAGGGGGGCTTCCCATAAGTCTATCTCTAATAGATCATTCATACCTCAGAGCAACTGCAGGAGGTATTTTTGCAGCCTGATATGCAGGAAATATTCCTCCAGCTATTCCTACGGCTATCGTTATTAGTATCGTTCTGATTATTAAAGTTGTGGTTATCTTTGGTGGTACGTACATGACTACCGTTGTTAGCTCTCCTCGTATCATAAATCCCTTGGAGGCTAAAGCATGTGCTCCAATTATTCCAAGCATTATGCCTATGGATCCCCCTATTATGCTCATCATTATACTCTCCATTAGGATCATTACAAGTATTTGCTCATTAGTAAAGCCGAGAGCTTTCATCACACCTATTTCCCTAGTCCTTTCTATTACTGAGGTCACCATAGTTGCGGCGACCCCCGCTATTGCTACTGCAAATGCAGACAAGCTAGTTGAGAAGGTAACGAAGCTTATAGCGCCAGTTATAGATTGGGCTATCTTCGCTATTCCAAGAAGGGATATAACATTGACAGTATCTCCAAATAAGTCCTCTATTTCATTAACAATATATCTGACAAGATCTGTGCTCTCGGCAAGTATTATAATACCAGACCATTCATGAAGACCTAATAATCGCTGACCTGCTTCAGTATTAAGGAATATAGCAGTATCGGGACTTAAGAAGAAAGCACCGCCGAATTTATCAAGAACTCCAGAGACTAAGACCGTTGCCCTCCTTTCTTCTACTCCTCCATTACTCCTTGGCCGATAGTAAATAAAAGATATTGCATCGCCTACGCTATACACTTGTCTGCCATCATCATATGCTATATCATGACCTATAACAGCTTTAACTATCTCGGTACTAGACGGAATATAGCCTTCAATTAGCTTGATACCACTCATGCTTTCGAGAACTAGATTTATGTCAGTAGCCCAGACGCTCACCTGCTTCTCCTCACTCCCTATCTTGATAGTAGCGCTCGTTATATAGATTGGTTCAGCCTTTTTGACGCCATAAATACTACGTATGAGATTTAAGTCTCTCTCAGTGAGTCTATAGCCGCTTATAGGCTCAACTAATATTATGTTTTGTCCTAACGATTCTATTTGCTCAACTATGTAGCTTGAGTACCCCTCAACGACACTGGTCATCATCACTAATGCTAAAGGCCCTATTGCAATCCCCATTATCGTCAGTGCGGATCTAAGACGTCTCTCACTTAGCCCTCTCAAGGCAAGTCGAATAGCGTCTAAGATAAAGGAGGCATTCATATGCGAGTCGCCTCTGTTAATTGTTGTGCATGCTTTCTCGATAGGCGATATATAATTATGCCTACGAAGGAGAGGAAAACACATACTATAACTACTACGAGCATTTTCTCCTTCGTTATAAAAGGCAATGCTTGTTGGGTCTCAGTTGGGGTTGATGCTTGAGGAATTATACGCGTCACATTCAACATGTAGGACTTCGTAGCTAATCTACCATAATTATCCCTATAGGAGATTACGAGCTTAATTATATCAACTGGTTTGTCCACAAAAAATTCTATCCGGAAGGCTGCTTGAGAAGATGGATCAAGATCGCCTATGAAGGTGGAAGAGTTCTTATTATCTGCTAAGGCGCATACCTCTAAGCTTCTAGCTTGTGCTATTCCATAATTTATTATAGTCCCAGTAACTAGGACTTTTCCTTCTTGAACGTTAATTGTAGCTTTAGTATCATATCCTAATCTTATGTCAACAAAGGGTTCTATTAAGACAGCGCTACTTAGGTTAAGCATTCGTCTATATCCCAGGACATCTCTGTATATTATCGTGATTATCAGTGGAAGTGATGAGTATTGCATCATTGTAGAACCTCCCATCATCATTATGCTTGTGGGGTTATACTTCAGCTTAAATGACACTACTTTTTCTTTATATGCACCAATGGTTCCAATATACTTGAAGGCTTCTACAGGTAAGGCTAAAGGCATGCGAGGCATCAGCATTATGTATGTATCATATATTGGAGCTGATCCTTTATTCACTACAGTTAAGTTCAGCACTGCCTCTCCATTAATGAATTCTATGCTATCTGGCAGTCTCACGTTAATTATCTTGGATGAACCAAGGAGATTAAATGGGATCTTTAGCTTAACATTTCGTATGTTATTCCATTGATCTATGAAGTTAAGAACGGCCATTATTTCATATTTACCAGTCATATTCGTCTCTATGTTCATTGGAACTACAAATAGTATCACATCACCCTGTCCAATGGCCTGAGTTGATGGTTGTTGAGATATTATATGCCGTATAAGCGTTGATAATTCTTCAGGAGTTAACATACCGCCTACCTGAGGAGTTAATTGAGTTATTAAAGAAGGCGTTAGGCGGGCATAGCTTTCATTATTAAGTGAACATGTAAATCCGCTGGGAAGGTAGACCTCTAATATTACACCTCGCATTAAAGGTATGAAGTTATTTCTGATAAGGATTATTAATTGTGCGCCATAAGTTCCAGGCTCAGGAGATCCTCCATACCATGTAGTAGTTATGAGTTCTAGAGCTTCTTCTAGACTGTTAACCCTTAAGTAAACGTAATGCTCCTCATGTTGTTCCATCATCACGTTTCCACATTCAACTACGTAATCGGTTATTAATTTGGCTTTATAGAGGCCGGGAGTAACGTTTGCAACAGATATGGTAAAACTTACCGTGAATATATCTAGACTCGATATCGGACCTGAGACGTAAGCAGTAGCGATACGCCTATTTTGAGGATCATTTGAATAGAAACCATTGGGTAACGAGAGATTGAATATCAGTCCATGTATCCTATATGGCCATCGATTTATTATGGATATAATGAAAGTAGCGTTCTCAGTATTGGGATATACTGGATAACCATTTTGCCAGTTACTATCCATTATCATAAGGCCTTTACCCTTTGAAAGAGCCGTTGGAACAGCTATTGTAAGGACAT
>QMSL01000099.1 GCA_003649665.1 Thermoprotei archaeon
CCCGTTGGCCTTATGAAGTGAGGTGCATCATAGCCAAGTATATCCTTTACGACACTGCTCTTCGTTTCCTTCTTTGCCTTATTTCTCCTCTCATTTAGTAGAGCTAGGAAGTCTGTGTTCCCTCCTATATTGAATTGCGCTATTGAATACACTTTTCTGTTCCTCTCCCTTAAGTGTTCTAGTATATCAGCAGTTAGTGGTGTCGCACCTGTTGCTCCATCGTCTCCTAACACTATTGCACCAGCTTTTTCAGCTGCAGATACTATTACCGGATTGTTAGCCACAGGTGTAGGTATTAGGTTTATGTACGCTACAGGTTTCACTTCTCCAGCATACTTAAGCGCTAGATAGGCGTATACCTGGGAAGGCGCTGCCTTGCCCTCTAGTACGTCTCTTTCGTAATCCTCCCATGTATTGTAGATTTTTCCTTCTTGCGTTGTCGTTACGTCAACTATAACATCGGGTTTAAGATCCTTTAACGTGCTATAGACAGTCTCCAATATCTCCTTGTGATCACCTTTGAGTTCGTATATCGGGAAGAGATCTTTTACAAATTCTCCACCAAGGCCTGGGTAAACTTTAACTTCCTTTAAAGTCTCGGGTACGCTCTCCATATTGTATATTCTCTTAGCAACATCGTATATTGAGAGCCCTACTTTCCTTTTATCTACATCTATGGCTCCTACTATTTCTATCTCATCTATCCTTATTCCTAGATCCATGTCTGCTAGAGGTACGCCATATGGCTTTATCTCACCCTTCTTTATCCTTTCTAGGCCTACGCTAAACGTTGTTCCTACCATACCTAGACCGAGTATTAACACTCTGACCATGGTCTCACCCCTCAGACGAACGTATCAAGTAAGGTAACCTATAGGGATTATCTGAAGAAATGTGGTTAAGCTGAGTAACTCGGTTACATTCTATCAGGTGGGGGTATATTAACTTTTCGTGACCCCTTATATATTGGTGATGGGGAGGAAGCCTACTACATGTTTAGAACAAGCATTGCATGCTATCATGTGATACGATCTTTGATTATTGTTACATTCGGGGATAGGCAGTAAGGGTTAACCTAAAGTCAAAGATTAATGTATTTGTAGACGACATCTATTGCTCTCTGAAGTAAATCCTGCGCATTATTTTCTGCTCGATAGAGATCATCTACTGTGTCTATATCAATCCAAGGAAGACCGTTTATATCAGCAATGGCGACTTGCTTTCCACTGTTAATAGAGTGTTTAATTAGACTTGATAGCTCAACTATACGATTGCGTTTTGCGTAATCCCTGTATAGATCGTACAATTCTTTCTTCATTATGAAAAGGCCTATGTCTATGTGAGTATATTTGGGGATGTGCTTTCCTATGTCTAGTGCCATACCTTTATTGACCAATACTTTGGTTGCCTCATTAACGCTTATATAACTTGGACTTGAGTCGACACCAATGATTACATCGAATTCATTAGCACTCCTGAGAAGTATATTTGGTATTCTAGGATCGTAAATGTGATCGGACATTGAGAGGAAGAACATATCCCTGACAAACTCCATGCCCAAGATGAGACTATACCCGTTTCCACGCTCAGGCTTCTCATTAACTATTATTTGTGCATCGATTCCAATAGCGTCTATGAATTGCGCTATAGGAGCATGGCTCTTAGGATTTACAACAATATAGAAATGCTTGACCCCAGCATTTAAGAGGGAAGCCAGACTATAGGTTATTAATGGTATTCCAAGTACTTTTACTAATGGTTTTGGCGTATCTCCTGCATGGCTCCTTATTCGCGTGCCTAGACCTGCTGCGAGAATGATGGCTTCCCTAATAAGCATTAAGAAGCACCTATTATAAATAGAGCATGATGGTTTAAAATGCTTTCGTTAAGACGTACTTTGAGATTGCTTAGATTACCATCACGAGGACATCAGTTTACCTTCTAGTTCCTTTTTCTTAAACCTGAAAAAGAGATCTACGAATCTAAGTAACGTATGTAGATAAGTTATAATGGTAAGAACTATTAAGGTTTCTAAGTAAAGGCCTAAGACGCTACCAACGAAGATCACAAAGAGCCGAATGTCCCTAGACGCTATATGAGGTATCTTAGTAAAACGTGAAATCATCTCATTACAGTAAGCCCGGAAGGCTATATGTACATAGGAGCATAGGTATGTTCCGGTTAGTGCCAGAAAACCTATAAGGTACACTAAGGAGGGACTAGGATACCTCTGTGCCGTAAAATAAGTTAGACCGATTATTATTAGGAAATCAACGAACCTATCAAGTACTGTGTCTAGAAAGGCACCGCTCTTAGTACGCATGTTCAGTGCTCGTGCAAGCTCTCCATCAACTCCGTCTAGAATCGATGATAGTTGGGCTAGGATACCTCCTATTACTGGCATTTGCAACACGTAGAACGGTGCTGCAAGAATACCGACTAGGAAACTAATTATGCTCATCCTATTTGGTGTTAACGGTAATTTATGCTTTACTATAGCCTGTGTAATCCTCCAGGAGATCTTTCTATTTATATATATTGAAATCGGCCCATCACCTACTTTCCACGGCCTCATCTCATTAATGTTCATAAATATCACCATAACTAAGCCCTTTAAATTAGACCAAGAGGTTATTCATAGAACGGCGTCTTATAAAGCTTAGGGATTAGAGGTAACTGTTTATATCATATAAACAAGAGCTCATAACCATTACCTAGTCTACTATGAACTTTAAGAGAGGTTTAAGCTCATTTATATAATACCTTGCGTGTTTAGTACGAAGGAACTCTTCAGGAGAGGCTACAAAGATCAATTTACCATTCATCATATACCCTATCCGTTCTCCTAAATCTAAGGCCTCAACTATGTTATGAGTAACATGAATAGCTGTAAAGCATAATTCTTTGTGTAATCTCTTTATGAGCGATCTCGCCTTAATTCTTAGTCTAGGATCGAGATTAGCAAGAGGTTCATCAAGCAAAAGAACATGAGGATTTATTACTAGGGCTCTTGCTAGAGCTACACGTTGTTTTTCACCACTGGAGAGTTGATCTGGCCTCCTATCCGATAAATGATCTATTTCCAGAATTGACATAATCCTAAGCACTCTTCTCCTTATTTCGTCCTCAGGAACTTTTCTAACCCTTAATCCGTATGCTATGTTATCAAAAACATTCATGTGAGGAAATAGGGCAAAGTCCTGAGGTATCAATGCGAAGTTACGTCTCTCAGGAGGTAAATTAGATACGTCAACTCCATTAACTATTATGGTGCCGTTAACGGGCTTTATGAAGCCCATTAATGTATGAAGAAGAACCGTTTTACCTACTCCACTTGGACCTAATATAACAAAATACTCTCCATTCCTGATCTCTAAGTGGGATATGTTAAGTGTGAAGTCCTTAATCTTTACCAACAAGTCCTTTATTAGAATCATTTCGCTCTCACCAACAATCTAAGTGCTATAAATAGCGAGAGAGCCAATAGTACAAGCGGAATGGATATAGCGACAGCGTATTTAAGACCATACACGTTAAGCCATTCCAAAGTTAAGATGTTTGCAGTCTTTGGGAAATATGCTACAACTAATATTGCACCAACTTCACTAAGCGCTCTTGCCCAAGCAAGTATGGCGCCCGCCAATATGCTTCTATACGATAATGGTAATGTTATCGTTATGAAAGCTCTAAATCGCGTAGCACCTAAACCTCTAGCTACCATCTCTAACATAGGATCTACAGCCATAATTCCAACTTTTATTGTATCAACTATTAATGGGAAGGATACGAACATCATTACAAGAACTATGCCTAGGAATGCGTCCTCTATTGAGATATTTAGCGTATTCATTAGGCCCTTAAGAAGGCCTCTCCTACCATATGCACAAAGAATCATAATTCCAGCAATAGTATGCGGTATCATGAGAGGAATGTCAATTATACCTTCAATAAGGGATTTAAATGGGAAATCCATCCTAGCAAGGATATATGCTAGAGGAATACCCAAAAATAATAAGAGTATGGTAGAGAGAAGAGATGCCTCGATCGTAGTTATAAATGCATGTCTCGCCTCCATAAAAAGCGATGGCTCCTTTAAGAATGATCTAACCAAGATATCTGGATCAACTAGGAGGAAGAGAGCAATGATAGGTAATACTATGAAGCTTATTCCAACTGTTGAAATTATGGATAGTAGTAGAATTAGGAAATCAACCCTCCTTAACATATTTCCTCAACTCTTTAGGAACGCTTCCATATCCTATAGGTATATCGAGGAAAGGTTGTCCACTATTTTCAAATATCCTTCTTCCTTTATTGCTTAATAATAGCTTTACGAACTTCACTGCCAGGTCCCTGTTTAAAGCGTTCTTGGGAATTGTAATACCATAAACTATGGATTGCATGATAATTTCCTTCTCTTTCTCTGTTCCAGCAAGGATGTGTATTATTACTCGATTGTAAAAATTATCATAGTTAGGGTTACCTAGATTTATGGCAGGGGGTAGCTCTACGAACCTGAGGTTATGTTGTATTGCTACGCTCTTATATTCAAAAGCATAGTCTAACGCACCGCTTTCAAGAAGAGAAATTAAGTCGACGCTTTTTGGTCGTATAACCACGTTCTTCGTAGTCTTGAGCGAGGGAGATACGTAAATGTGCACGTTATCATCCTTACTTCCACCTGTTATATTAACGCTAATTCCGTTTACTCTCGATGTAAGAAGGCGTTCTAATATGGTGCTATCATTGTAGAATAATGATGCCAGCGCTATTACCCCTAATGCACGATATCCACATGGATCTTTATTAGGATCTGAGAAGCCGTATTTGACAGCATCCCTAGACAGTATATCTATCCATAGGGAGGGATTCTTATTTAATTCCTCAGAATATTTTGAGCTCTCGGTATATGCTAAGACAATCTCGTTAGTCGCGAAGGCGATATACCAGTCAGTATAATTCGGGACTAAATAAAGGGGTATTAGTCGGTAGTCAGCAATGGCGATAACGTCACAGGGCTTACCTAGATCCACAACTTTACGTATTACTTCAACGCTTCCACTTGGTTCGATATATACCTTAACTCCATACTTATTTGAGAAGATCTCAGAGAGTTTGCTTAAAGGAATCTTTAGAGATCCAGCACAGAGGATCTTTAGTTCAGTCGAGTTACCATGCTTTGACGTAGCCATCGTTATTAGTAAGGTAATAGATAGGATAATTACTGTTAATGCTAATCTCCACGATTTATGTGCTTTAAGCACGCTAGAACATAGTGAGGTATTAGGTATATAAACGTTATCGATTAGTCGATAACGCCTATACGGCAATTAAGGACCCTATTTGAGAGG
>QMSL01000100.1 GCA_003649665.1 Thermoprotei archaeon
AATGCAACTCATGGATGGGTATTTGCAATATATGGAAGGAAGGAGACCTCATGGGGAAGTACTACGAAAGTTGATGGATGGTACTATCCAGGCGTTTCAGTAGATAAAGTCGTTTTAAAGAATAACGACATAATAGGCTTCTTGTACTACAATTGGGCTAAAAAAGGATGGCCGCCCCCGCCACCAACTTCTAAATAGTAAAAATGATTTTCTAAATAAGTAAAAACCTAGATGGTAATTTTTAATAGTTCTAAACGTGTCCCGATATAACTTCAAATAGGTAACCGTTAATTAATGTCCCCCTTACACTATTTGTTGTAGGGATGGTAGTGTATGATCGACCTACTCGAATATGCAGTTAACATCGCTAGGGAACTTGGTGCAAGTTTCGCTGAAGCTAGAGGAGAAGATAGCGAAAGTACGCGAATAGAAGTGAGGGATAGGGTGACAAAAGCGATATCCTATGGACGTATTAAAGGGATTAGCGTAAGAGTATTATACAATGGAGCGTGGGGATTTTCGGCTACAAGCATACTATCCAAGGATAGTATAAAGAAGGCGGTAATAGAGGCCTATAAGGTTGCTAAGAAGGCCTCAGAGAAGGTTAGAGAGCCAGTAAGGATAATCGAGCTACCAAGCGTAAAGGACGAAGTACATAGTGACGTTTTAGTAAATCCAGCGGATGTAGATCCGTCGGAAAAAGTTAAGGACATATTGGAGTTACACAACATTGCATTCAGTTTGGGCAAGGAGGTATTGAAGACTATAAGGACTGATTATATGGATATGATGGTTATTGACTATTATGTCTCAAGCGAGGATAGATGTATAGTCCAAGAGAGATGTATTACGTGGATCAGGAGCTGGGCTACGGGAAAGTTAGGGGCTATAATGGCAGTTGCAAGAGAAGAACTAGGTAGTACTAAGGGATATGTAATCTTCAAAAAATGGTCCCAGGAGAGAATAGCTAAACGATTACTAGATATCATTAAGGGACAGTTAGAAGCTACTACTCCAAAAGGAGGGAGCTTTCCAGCCGTACTGGGACCTAATGTTGTCGGAACATTCGTCCATGAGGCATTTGGCCATTTAGCTGAGGCAGATCTTGCCTTAAGCGGATCAGCAATAGTGGATAAAATAGGCAAGAAGATAGCATCTGATTACGTTACGATAGTTGATGACCCCACAATACCTGATGGCTTTGGCACTTTTAAATATGATCATGAGGGGGTCGAGACGAGAGTTGCGGTATTAATAGAAAAGGGAGTTGTAAAAGGACTTATGCATAACAGGGAGACGGCAGCTAGAATAAATGCCACTCCAACAGGAAATGCTAGAGCTGAAAGCTACGATGTAATGCCTCTGATTAGAATGAGGAATACCATCATGGAGAAAGGTGACTATACAGTAGATGAGCTCTTCGAGGGGATAAAGTTTGGTTACTACCTCAAGAGCTTCAGAGGTGGGCAGGCAAATTTAGATGGCACATTCCAAGTAGGAATTCAAGAGGCGTATGAAATAGTCAATGGAGAGGTTGGAAGGCCGGTAAGGAATATGAGCATAAGTGGGAATACCCTTGAGACTCTTATGAAGGTTGATGCTGTTGCAAAGGACTTCGAACTCGATTATGGCAGATGTGGAAAGGGACAGATGGCATTTGTATCTAGTGGAGGACCTCATGTGAGGGTTAAGAGCATATTGGTTGGTGGTAGATCATGAACGAGGTTGAGATATTAGATGTAGGTAAGAGAGTAGTAGACATGAGTCTGAAGGAAGGGGCAAGCGAGGCAGAGGTCTACGTATGTAAAGTCAGTAGGAAGAGCATAGTAATGTACATGGGAAGTATAAAAATGAGCCAAAGCGTCAGCGAGAATGGTATTGGGATAAGGGCGATCGTAGGCAGAAGGGTAGGATTCGTTTATGCAAATCAACTAAACGACCTCGATAGGTTAATCTCGAAGGCAGTAGCTGTGGCTAGGACGTCAAGAGAAGATGAGAACTGGAAGGGACTTCCTGAGCCCTCAGAAATTCCACATGTGAATGGAATTTATGTGAAGAGATTGGAGGAGGTAACGTTGGAAGAATTAGTTTTGAAAATGTATGAGGGTATGCGCATTATGGGGGAATACAAGGAGATAGTACCAGTAGCAGGAGAGATCAGGGTAGATTGTCTTGAGAGAGCGATAGTAAATAGCAATGGCATTGAGTTAAGGAGTAAGGAGACGTATTCAGTAGCATATTTAGAGGTAGTAGCTAGAAGTAAAGGATATACTACCCCAGTATGCCTTGACATGGCCTTTGAGAGAACTAGTATCCCAAACATGGAGCATATAGCTAGGAGCGTATGCAAGAAGGCAGTAAGCTGTCTAAAACCCGAGAGGGCAATAAGCGGAAAGATGCCAGTAATATTAAGCCCCATAGCATTAGATGAGCTAATGGAGTATACGCTATGTGAGGCAATAAATGCTGAAAATGTTTACCATGGTAGGAGTTACTATGTCGGAAAGATTGGAGAGAATGTAGCTAATGAAAACCTAACTTTAGAGGACAATGGTATACTGGAGGGAGGCTTCTTTACGAATAAGTTTGACGATGAAGGAGTTCCGCATAGTAAGACGCTTATCATTGATAGAGGAATCCTTAGGAGCTACATAGCTGACACGTATTATGGTAGATTATTAGGGATGAGGAGTACGGGAAACGCTACGAGGATTGGAGGATATAAGTCGTTGCCAAAGATCTCACCTACTAATTTAGTCCTACGTATGCCCACTGAAGAGTTAGACGAAATAATTCATGATGTAAGAGAAGGGCTTTTGGTAGAGCATGTAGAGGGAGCACATAGTAGTAATCCGGAAAGTGGTGAATTCAGCGTAGTTGCAGCTCCAGCATGGATCGTACGTAATGGAGAGCTAGTAGCCACGAAAAGGGTAATGCTCTCCGGTAACTTCTATGACATTCTCAATAGGTTTGAGTTAATGAGTAAGGAAGTACGACAAGTTGGGCATCTAATAGCAGGATACGTTAAGATAAGCGAGGTCAACGTTGTAGCATAATATAAACATTATATACTCAATTTTGGTGCCTTTCTTTAAAGATATTACATTATGCAATATTAAGGGAGATATTGAAACTCTTCTTCGCAAGCGTAAGGTTTTAATAGCAAATTTGTAGTAATAAGGACTGGTGAGCTGAATGGAGGAGACCAGAATAACCACAACTTACAGAGCCCAGGTAAAGAATAGACAGTTAATAGTTCCAGTATGGATAAGGGAGGTATGTGGATGGAAGCCAAACGAGATCCTTTACTTTAGGCTCAAGAATAATGCTATAGAGGTAAAACGAGTAGATGGCTATACCACTAAGATGATAAAGAGTAGAATACACATACCGGTAGATCTAGCGAGAGCTCTAAATCTAAAGGATGGAACAATAGTTGAGCTTGAGCCAAAAGAGGATGGAAAGCTAATCATAAGACCCGTGAGGGAGCAAGCTTAGAAGCGAACTACGTACAAAAACTTTTTATATTTATCCATAAACCGACATGATACAGATATGACTTAAACTGGTAAGTGGATTTATGGATAAAGTAATTAAGCTCTAAACTCTTTCAAATTATCGAGTGATATCAAATGGAAAGTGCTATCGAGAATAAAATAGTGGTTTCAAAGGATGAGTATAAAATCTTGGAGCTAGTTATTAGAGATAAGGTTCACGACTTAGAGGAGCTCGCTAAAAGATTGAACATTGATAAGAGTGCACTTATGAGGCGTATAGCGGAGCTAGAGAGCAAGAAGCTTCTAAGAATTGATAGAGAAGAGGAAGAGTACTTTGAGGTGACTGAAGAAGGAAGAAGATACGTTAAAGGAGGGCTTCCAGAGGAGAAGGTACTTAGAATCATCAAAGAGAAAGATATATCTGATCTGAAGGAGCTCTACGAGGAAGGAAAGAGACATGGAATAAGCACAAACGAGGTCAAGATAGGCATAATGCATTTAGCTAGACTAGGAGTCGTTAAGATAGAGAAGGGAAAGTTGATAGTAAATAAAGAGAGAGTAGAAGCCGTAGTAGAGGATAGGATAAGAGTAAGGAATGTGCTTAGCCTAATTGATGGAATGGTTATAGGTAAGGAGGGGGTAGAAGAGAGGATAATAAAGGAATTACGCCAGAGGAGATTAATAAGGAGTAGAAAGAGGAAGAAGATAATAATAACAGCGACAAGGTTAGCCCATGAAAAGATGCAGAAAGGAGAGATTGTAGTAGCAAGACTCATCACTAGGTTAACACCAGAGCTTATAAGAACTGGTAAGTGGCGGGAGGCGATTATAAAGCCTTATGATCTGAGCGTTGAAGTACCTAAGGTATCTCCAGGAAGGAAGCATCCATACATGGAGTTCCTTGACCAAATAAGGGAGATTCTAGTAAGCATGGGATTTGAGGAAATGAAGGGTCCTCACATAGAGTTAGAGTTCTGGAACTTCGATGTACTGTTCCAAGCTCAAGATCATCCTGCCAGAGAAATACATGATACGTTCTTCCTTAAGAGGCCAAGATATGGTACTATAAAGGATAAGGAGCTTATGGAGAGAGTAAAGAGAACGCATGAAGATGGATGGATTACTGGATCAAAGGGGTGGCAATATAAGTGGGATCCAAGGAAGGCGTTAAGGTTAATACTACGTACACAGACGACGAGTGTATCTGTTAGAACTCTTAAGGTTATAGGCAATAGGAACTATAAGGCTTTCTCACTTGATAGAAACTTCAGACCTGAGGCCTTAGACGCTACACATTCCATGGAGTTCTATCAGTGTGAGGGAATAGTAGTTGGACCTAAGCTCAATTTCAGGCATCTACTCGGATTCCTAAAGGAATTCAGTAGAAGGCTTGGTTTGGAGAAGGTTAAGTTTAAACCAGCCTACTTCCCATTCACGGAGCCTAGTGTTGAAGGTTACGTATATCACCCAAGTCTTGGTTGGATAGAGGCCCTTCCTGGAGGAATGTTCAGGCCTGAGGTACTAGCGCCTTTAGGCATAAAGTATCGTGTGCTTGCGTGGGGAATAGGCATAGATAGACTTGCAATGGTAGTCCTTGGCATTGATGATATACGTGATTTGTTTAACCTTAATGTGGAGTTCTTAAGGAGTAAAGCACGCCCCATAATACCTAGTATGATAAGGTGAGAGAATGCCACTAATTAGCATAAAAGTAGAGGATCTTGAGAAGCTCGTTGGAAGATCGTTAACTCTTGAGGAGATAATAGAGTACATAACCATGCTTAAAGGAGAATATGAGGGCATGGAGGAGGAG
>QMSL01000101.1 GCA_003649665.1 Thermoprotei archaeon
ATTTATGGTAGTAAATGATCTTGAGAGTGCGATAAAGGCGGCACATGAGCTAGGCTATCCTGTTGTATTGAAAGTGGTTTCTCCAGATATAATCCATAAGAGTGATGTAGGCGGTGTAATTCTCAATATAAATAGTGAGGAGGAACTTAAAGAGGCATATGAGCGATTAATTGATAACGTTAGGCAAAAGGCACCTCATGCTAGAATATTGGGAGTATTAATTGAAGAACAGGTTCCTAAGTCCGTTGAGGTTATAATAGGAGTTACTAAGGATCCACAGTTTGGTCACGTGATTATGTTCGGATTAGGTGGAATATTCGTCGAGGTACTGGAGGATGTTACCTTTAGAATCCTCCCTATTAATAAGAAAGATGCACTGGAGATGATAAGCGAGATAAAAGGTTATTCAATATTAAAGGGGTATAGGGGAAGGGCTGGCGTTGACATAAATGCTATTGCTGACATAATGGTTAAAGTATCGAGAATTGTAATGGAGAACCCGATGATAAGGGAGCTTGATCTGAACCCAGTAATGGTCTATGAGAGGGGGGCTAAAGTAGTTGATGCAAGAATAATCCTTAATGAATATGTAGAGAAAACAGGAGGATAAGAAGTAAAAATTATCTAAGGACTGCATCTCCGCTTTTCTCGGCTCGTTTATATTCCAGGCTAAGCTTCCTAAGTTCCTTAAGTATATCTCTATTCTTCCTAATTAACTTATCGACAAGACTTAGATATCGTGCAACTCTAACGGCTTCAGGAGTTATTTCTACTAATTCCCTTCCATTCACTACTACATAATGTTTCCTCGGTATCTTCTCCCCTAAAATGTAGGCTGCCTCATTTATTGCAGCATGTACTAAAAAGCAGTGAGGACTACCCTCGATAGTCACCACGGTTATACTCTTAGGATTCGAGCTACGGACTATTGAAGCGAGTTTACCATAAAGTTCAGGATTCTCGTTTTCGGGACACACGGTGAGAGTTACCTTGCCCTTACATAGTGTGTTGAAAATGTCCTTATTGACGTATTTTAAACACTCACTCACTATAAGGATGTCGGCATTTCTCAAAAGTGGTGCCTTAACCCAAACTTCCATTAATTTCATCGATATCACTAGAACGTTAAGATAATGAAAGTATAATAAGCATATCGTATCGTAACAGTAAAGTGAGGGGATTTGTTGGAAGAGAGATGGTATCCATTTACACCTAGATGGGATGATACTGAAGTTACGATAACACATGTAGGGAAATTAGTGCTTGATCCCCCAGCAGGTAAGCACGGATTCCTCAAAGTAAAGGATGGTCATTTATGCTTCGAGGATGGTACTTCCGTAAGATTTTGGGGCACAAATCTTTGCTTTGATGCATGCTTTCCTACACATACCGAGGCGAAGATAGTCGCAAGAAGGCTAGCTAAGCTTGGCTTCAATATAGTTCGTTTCCACCATATGGACACGCAGCCTGCTCCTCGAGGGATACTTGATCCTCGCTATGATGACTCAAGACATATACATCCCGGTCAACTGGATAGACTTGACTTCTTCATAAGTCAGCTAAAGGAGCAAGGAATCTATGTAGACCTAAACTTACATGTTGGAAGAAGATTTAGAAAGGGTGATGGACTCCCTGATGCTGATAAGTTCAATCCCTATGGCAAATTCATCACATTATTCGATAAAAGACTTATTGAACTCCAAAAAGAGTATGCGAAAGACCTTCTAACACACAAGAACCCATATATTGGAACACAATACGTAGATGAGCCAGCCATAGCCATCATAGAGATAACAAATGAAAATTCCCTTATGTGGGGTTGGGTGATGGGCTTATTAAATGGACCAAGAAAAGGAAAGGGAACATGGCAAACAATACCGGAGAAGCATATACATATGCTTGACGAGATGTGGAACGAATGGCTTTTAAAGAGATATGGCAGTAGGATTGAGCTCGAGAGAGCATGGCATGGTGATGGAATAGCATTAGAGCCGGATGAAGATCCTGAGAAGGGAACTGTAAAGAGGATAACTATTGAGGAAGTACCTAAATATACGAAGGCTCGAGTTAGAGATTTACTGAAGTTCTATTATGAGATCGAAAGAAAGTACTTTAGGGAAATGGCTGATTACATTCGCAAGGAACTTGGAGCCAAGATGCTTATAATAGGGACAGCCACAATACCATTTCTTCCCTCAGTTCTCTCACAGCTTGAAACAGATATAATCGACGCACATGCATATTGGGACCATCCGAGATTTCCAAGAAAACCTTGGGATCCCCATGATTTTGAAATAAATAACGAGTCGCTAGTAGCTAATCCGCCATGCATAATAGGAGCTTTAGGCATAACCTCAGTTATTAGTAGGCCGTTTACAGTAAGCGAATGGAACCACTGTTTTCCTAATGAATATGAATATGAGGCTCCTCTAATAATGGCAGCTTATGGATCATTACAAGATTGGGATGGGCTCTTCATATTCACCTACACTGGAAGTCGAAGATGGAATATACAGGGCATCTTTAGTTATTTTGATGTATTACCTAATCCGGTGAAGAGCATTCTCATGCCGATCTGTAGTCTTATGTTCATAAGGAGAGATGTGAGGAAGGCAAGAGAAGTCGTCACGTTGGATTATACTGTCGATGAATTGCTAGAGGTAACAAAGGAATTAGCTAAGACGAGAAGAATAGAAGATTACGTAGAGAGGAAGGGAATTTCGCCTTACGCAATCTTAATCCATAGGTATAGGCTGAATATAGTTAAAAGTAGTAATGAAGGGAGGCAAATAGCACTTAAGAGCATCAAGCCGCCATACATTAGCGATACAGGAGAGTTAGAATGGCATATCAATGGAACGAAGAACGCATATGTTATCATAAATACGGATAGAACCCAAGCGGCAGTAGGCTTCATAGCGCATAAGACAATAAGGTTGAAAAATGTGATAGTGACATCAAAGACGAACGCCGCCATAGCCTTAACAAACTTGGAAAATAGACCTATAGGAAGGGGAGGTACATTACTTTTAGTAGCAGTTGCCCGACAAATGAATAGAGGGCAAAAATGGAGAGAGGATAGGAGGACAATAATCAGCTGGGGTAAGGGACCTGTTTTAATGGAGCCTGTAATAGCAAGCATAAAGGTACTCTTTGATAGGGAAATAGATCAGGCGGAGGTATATGCACTCAATGAGGAAGGCAGGAGAAGAAATGAAGTAGACTTTGAAGTAAAAGGAAATATGTTAAGAGTTGAAATAGGAACTCATAGAACACCTTGGTATGAACTAAGGGTATCGCTTAAGTGAGTAGGTATATGCTAAGGTAATCAATCATAGACGGGAGGAGGTATGCCAGTTTCAAAAAAGGTAAAATCGATTCCAATATCAGGGACACTATATATATCAGAAATAGCCAAGAATATGGAAAAGAGAGGAAAGCGTGTATTACGCCTCGATATAGGCGACTTGAATTTCCCAACACCACATCATATAGTAAAGGCTGTTAATGAGGCTATAGAGAGAGGTATGACGCATTATAGTTCAAGTAAGGGACTTCGAGAACTTAGGGAGGCTATAGCCAATAAATATAATGAGACATACGGCATAGACTTAGATCCAGATAAAAATGTTATCATAACACCAGGTGCTAAGTTCGCACTCTACGCTGTACTCTTTAGCATATTAGAAGAAAAAGACGAAGTTCTCATTCCTGCTCCATGCTGGGTTAGCTATGAGGGAATCGTTAGAGCATGTGGAGGGGAGCCTAGGATAATAAAGACTAAAGGGTTAGACTTTAGAATAGACTATGAGAGCTTAACTAGGGTTAAGATAAAGAGAAGGGTTAAGGCATTAATATTAAATACACCAAATAATCCAACTGGGCGAATATATTCCTTAAAGGAATTGAAGGAAATAAGGGATTTCTCGGAAGAAGAGAAAATATTTGTAATATCTGATGAAGTTTACGATAGTATAGTCTTTGAGGGAAGACACATTAGTATGATGGAACTAATGGATCCTAAGGAGAAGTGCATTATAGTCAATAGCTTTTCAAAGAAGTATGCTATGACTGGATGGAGGCTTGGTTACATTATTGCATCTGAGGAAATAATTCAATGCGTTAATAGGCTACTACAACAAACGATATCATGCGTTCCTCCATTTATACAGTGGGCAGGATATGTAGCGTTAACAAGTGAGGAGAGCAAAAGATTCGTTAAAGAAATGAGGGAGGAACTGAGGAGGAGACGAGATATTCTCGATTCAGGACTAAAATCGATAAATGGTCTCACATATAGGAGACCTGAGGCGACATTCTATTACTTCATAAGAATTCCATTCGATATACCCTCGCTGGACTTCAGCAAGAAGCTTCTCATGAGATACGGAATAGCTACTGTTCCTGGTGTCTTCTTTGGAGGATACGACAACTACATAAGGATATCGTTCGGAAGCGTCAGCATAGAAGAAATAATGACGTTTATAAGTGAGTTTAGCAGAGCACTTGAAGAGATGCAAAACGCACAAAACAAAACAATTTCATAAGTGCACTGGGACTCCAGAGTATACCACTTCTTTAGGAAGCTTATCCTTATACTTCTTTAGAAATTCTATGTCCTCCTCTTTATCTCTTAAGTCATCAGGAAGCATCCGAGGTATCTCCTCTATTATTGGATACCATCGATTACATTGAGAGCACACTAGAACACCAGTAACCACTTCGAGCTTTATGCACTTCTCGCAAGGATACTCCTCTTTTTTCTCCTTTTCAACATCCCTATTAAGGAAACTACAGAATAGCTCGCATAATGGTTTTTCAAAAGGGAGTTCCCTCTCAGGATATTCCTTAGTCTCGATGACTATAAGGCGTAACGGGAAATGCTTGCATATTGGGCATGCTAGTAAGTCTAGGAGCCTATATTTCATGATCTCACCGACTTAAGTTAACGTTTCTGTATTCAGTACTTATATCAGGCCTCTCTATAACCAATGCTATACCCTCTTTGCCATTTGGTCTATAGGCATTATGCCACGTTTGAACTATGTAGAGCTTTCCCTCCTCCATGGGTATCTCATGTACTTTTCCGCCTTCATCCATCAATACAAGATTTATTTTCCCTTTTATTAATATGAAGAGTTCAGGCGCGTTATGGAGCTCTAGGAACTTTATGTCCTCTAATGATTCGTTCTCAGGCACATAAATACCACATTGCCACTTTTCGTCTTCTCGAAAGACAACATGCCATCTGCCCTTAGCCTTAATTGGTATTATCTCAACGTTCATACTCCCCTACGATAA
>QMSL01000102.1 GCA_003649665.1 Thermoprotei archaeon
TCATCGTGATAGTCCAGATATACGTCTAAGTCTCTATGTGCGTAGAAGTGTCTAAGAATTAGAAGCGGATGTACGTGCTTAAAGCGCTTGAGTAACTCATCGGTTATCGGCTTCGCTCCAAATTCCTTTATAAGCCTGATATAATCGCTCTTCTTCTCTAATGCTTGTCCATTAGGTACGCCAAACGCGATCACCCATATAGCTCCCTAATTATGGTGATAACGAATTGCTTATATCCTTTTCTAGAGAATAGAGCTTTAGGTCATACTATGCCTTTCATGAAGCGCTTTACAATGGCAATCCAATCACCTATATCCCTTTATAAGGACTTTGCCAAGAGAAAAAAGCCCGACCTAACTGGCTTCATAATAAACCTCCTAATATTAGTGATGCTAATTACCTTTGCCTCATATATTCAGGAATCGAAGTTATACTTATGTTATTTACAGTTGGTCGGGGGAAAGATAACTGATGTAAGGAGGTTCCTATGGCTTAGCAAGATAATACCCTCTGCATTTAGATATACTGTTTTGTTAATGATATATCTAATGATGATAATCATAGTCCCTTACGCTACGTCTAAATGGGTTCTTAAGAGAGACATCTCCTTTAGCTTACTCCTCTCAATAGAGGGTTACCTATTGGTGTACTTATGGATAGGACTCCTCATATCCCTAATATTCATCGCAAAGGCTCCCAAATTGGAAAACATCCTCATTTACCCCTTCATGTTCACTTCCCTTCTTGTGATAATCCGTGAATACGCTTCTCAGCCAAGCGTAGCTCTTCTAATGAAGGCGTCAAGGATAGTAAATACTATTAGCTGTATATTAGCTGCTATCCTCCTAATGCTCTCCTTTAAGTATATAATAACAGATGAGAAGCGAGAACTTATAATACTCTATATAGTTACTGCAGCGACAATAGCGCTACTCATAGTGTAGGAGATCATAAAGAAGATGTGGTCCCCGGGGCGGGATTTGAACCCGCGACCACCCGGTTTCTGCCCGACTGACCCGCCTTCATTCCCCCCAAATTGGGGTGTCGGCGGGCGAAATCTACAGCCGGGCGCTCTTCCAGGCTGAGCTACCCGGGGCTTCACTAAGGCCTAGTTGATATTGATATAGAACAATACTTAAAAATTTCCCCCATCCTCTCTTATTAATTGAGGGTTGACAGAAAGTGCTAAAAGCCCTTCTTAAAGCACTAGGGATATACAGGCTCTATGAGAAATGGCTCCTCCATCAAATAAAGAATAAACCTCTCCCATCTCATATTGCGGTAATCCTTGATGGAAATAGACGATGGGCTCGTAGTAGAGGCCTTCCTCCTTGGGCTGGACACGAAGTAGGTGCTCGCAATGTGGAGAAACTCTTAGATTGGTGTCTAGAGTTAGGCATAAAGACTGTAACGCTCTATGTATTCTCCTTAGAGAATTTCTATAGGCCTAAAGAGGAAGTTAACGCCCTTATGAGGATAATAGAACGTTATCTCAAAAAGCTTAGGGACGATCCTAGAATACATAAGTATCGCGTTCGTGTAAGGGCTCTCGGGAGGAAATATCTACTTCCGAAATCCATACAGGAACTACTAACTCAAATAGAGGAGCTAACTAAGGATTACGATAACTTCTTCCTTAACATAGCTATAGCTTATGGCGGACGTGCAGAAATAGTGGATGCCGTAAGGAGCTTAGTTCAGGATGTACTCAGGAATAAAGTGAAGCCAGAGGAAATATCGGAAGATCTGCTTAGCGAATACTTATATACCGCTCACCTTCCAAATCCAGATCCAGATCTAATAATTAGGACTAGCGGCGAGGAAAGGCTTAGTGGCTTTTTATTATGGCAATGCGCTTACAGCGAGCTCGTATTCCTAGACGTATATTGGCCTGATTTTAGGAAAATAGACTTATTAAGAGCTATAAGGACATATCAACAGAGGCAGAGGAGGTTCGGTAGGTAGAGATGATCTCCTACCATCCTAAGAGGAAGAAGGAAATATTTAAAAATTTTAAAGTATCCTAATTAAAGAGAGGCGAGGTGATAAATCTGGCAATGGAATTGCTCAGATTTAACTCCTTCGAAGAATTTCTTAGGCATTTAAACGCTCAAATAGAACAAACGCGCTCACAGCTAAGTGAACTCCTTCGGAGATATAATGAGATTAAGGAGAGAGCCGAAAGGCTTAGATCTATTGAGGAAAGACTTTCAAAAGCATTAGGAGTAAAATTGGAATCCGTAAATGAGATAGATCTTAAAGGCCTTAAGTTGGTTGTAGGCGCAAGGCCTACTGATGAAGCACAAGTCCTTATGGAAGTAATCCAATCCCTAAAGAATAGACTTGAAGTCCTAATGAAACTTCAAAAGCTAATTGAGGACATAGCAAAGAACCTTAGAGAGATTTCCGATATGACCTTACTAGTCGAAACAGTAAACGATATCCCTGTGAAAATCTTACTCTGTGAAGCTAAGTAAACTCTTTTAAACTCTACTTCAGTTTATAGTATTACGGGATTCAATTGCGCATAGAGACCGCCGTGATATTAGCTGCTGGAAAAGGAACAAGACTCATACCTCTAACATTAACTAGGCCAAAAGTACTCCTACCAATAGGAGGGATACCGTTACTAAAGAGACAAGTAGACATGCTAATGGACATAGGCATCAAGAATATAATCATAGTAGTCAATTACATGGCTGATGCAATAAGGCATTTCATTTATGATGCTTACTCTAACCATGATGTACAATTTTCCTTTATTGATCAAGGGGTACCCTTTGGTACCGCTCATGCCGTTGAGGTAACGGAGGAATATGTTAAACCCCCTTTCTTAGTACTTTATGGTGACATATTCATAACGAAAGATGCTTTAACAAAATTAGTTAATGCGTTAGATCAAGCAGATGCCGCCGTAATCGCTGTTCGCGTTCCCGATCCTTGGAATTATGGTGTATTTAAAATAGATTCTTATAACAGGATACTTGATATAGTGGAGAAACCGAGTCCAGGTGCTGAACCCAGTAATCTCATAAATGGCGGGATATACGCTTTTCGTGATATGACCATATTCGACTATATTAGGAAAACTGGCATTAGTCCTAGGGGCGAGAAAGAGTTTACGGATTCCCTGAAATATATGGCCATGGAGTACGTAGTAAGAGCAGTACCCATACCGCGTCATATATGGTGTGATATAGGCAGGCCGTGGGATTTATTAAGGGCTAATAAAATAGCCCTTTCGACTACTGGCTCATACATTGATCCCGAGGCCAAAATAGATAGTGGTGCTATAATAAGGGATCCTGTATATGTAGGGAAAGGAGTTCGTATATGCTCTAATGTTCATATAGGCCCTTACTGCGTATTAGGTGATAACGTCTACATCTCTTATAATTCAAGGATTGAGGATAGCATAATAATGTGTAACACTAAGATAGGTTCAGACGTGGTAATTAGGGATAGCATCGTAGGCGAGAACGTAGTAATTAGTGATAACGTCTCCTTTTATAGTGAATGGTTCTCTGGTGGGAACATCTGGTACAGAATAAACAATCAAGTGGTTGATACGGGAGTTACAAGATTTGGCGCAGTTGTGGGCGATAGCGTTTACATAGATCCCTCAAGCGTTATATGTCCTGGTATCTTCATAATGCCATATCGGAGAGTTAACGGTGTTGTTGTAGATGATGTAATATGAACTACGTCGTTAACTACATTCCCATCTTTTCCCTGTAAATATTTAGTAACGCTCCTAGCGAGATCTCAAATGCAACTACTGGTACCTCTATCTTGAAATTGTTCAATACCTCTGGGTGAACTTCCCCAATTATTCCAACCTCCCTTCCCTCTACCAATACTTTTCCACATCTTCCCTCAATGAAGCTCCTATGCTTCACAGGTTCATACCTTACACTCAGACCTAATGTCCTAATTAGAGCGTTTAGCTTTACAAGACCGTCTACTAACGTTGTCTCAGTCGAAGCTATTGCTGCTGCAAGCCTCCTATCCTCCTTTACTCTATTTTCCTCTTTCTCATCTATCCATGCTACATCTCCTACTTCAAATATCATTATGGGATACCCACTCCCCCTACTTTGATATATGGACATTAGTAGGTCTGGAATCAACCATCGTCTAACTACTGTGAATCGATCGCTTATTGGATTCTCTATCTCTACCATCTTTCCTTCCTCAGGTAATCTCATGTATACGGTCTGTAGGATCTTGCTCGTTAACATATAACTAGCTATCTCCTGAAATCCAAGTCCACACATTATCTCTCGAACGGCTTTGCTAAATACCTCAAGGGGATGCTCTCTTCCTATAGTATAATGCTCTTCAGGTATTGCTGGCTCAAGTTTATCATAACCATATGCCATTGCGATGTCCTCTACTAGATCTATAGGATGGAGAATGTCTATTCTATAAGCAGGGATCATTACCCCTATTAAATCCTCCCCCTTATGTGTGGCTCCAAGGCGCATTTTCAATAGGAGATGTATCACTTCTTCTGTTGAAAGATTTAGACCGAGGTTATCATTGACGTAAGAAGTATTTAAGTCCATTCTCTCAATACTCAAGTCCGGTGTTAGAACAACATCCTTATCATAGTGTATGCTGACCTTATATATCTCCTTACCCTCACTCCTCTCGGCTATGCTTGTGACAATGATCTTAAGTACGTTCTCTACAAGCCTTCTATCAACTCCAGTAACATCCACGAAAATATTCTTTGTCTCCTCCGTAACCTTAGTTTCCTCACTATTTATTATCGGAGGCATTGAGAGTACCTGACCGGTAGAGTCAACTAGTAACGGTACCTCTTCGTAGTTAGCAATTATATGTCCGTATTCGATACCTTTAGGATGTTTTGTGAGTATCTCCTTGGCGCTTGCCTCCTTACTCCATTCGAGAGGCCTAAATCTTACCTTTTCAATGGGCATTAATAAATACCTTATAGGGGGCTCTATTGTATCGTAATCGTAAAGGCCTATTGATGCTTTCCTCCTATTCCTGCAATACGTTGTATGAAGCTTCTCCTGTAATTGCATTAATTGTCTAACTGCTTCCTCATCAAGCCTTACGTTTCGGATAAGACCACACGCTATATACGGCCTATAGTATACATTGCCTACGATAACATCTACCTTAGATTCATTAACGTTAAACCTTGGCAATCCTAACTCGATCTCAGCTAACCCTCTTATGCTCCTTGCTAAACCCTCACA
>QMSL01000103.1 GCA_003649665.1 Thermoprotei archaeon
CTACTAGGACCATCGATGTGAAGAAGATAATTACTCACAAGTTACCATTAAGTATGGCGAAGAGGGCATTTGAAATAGCCGATAAGAAGGAGGAAAACGCATTGAAGGTATTAGTACTTCCCTCGTAGAGGAATTCTGAATTCGCAATATTCATCTCCTTTTGCAATACACTTTATCTCTTCAGCGTCTGCTATTTCTATGCCGAGTAAAGTACTTAGAAGTCCTATTATATAGCCCTTTATGAAGAAGCACATAGGCTCTCCCATCTTGAACTTCATCCTCAGCGCTTCGAATGAGTTATATATCCTGACCACTATGACGTCATCCCTTAGACTTACTACCTCAGGAATACCCCAACCGTACGCGAGAATTATGTTTAGTATTTCTCGTATTGCATCTTTCTCAACACCACCAGCCAGGTACCTTAAGAACATACGTGCGTCCTCTGCACCTAATGCTTTGCCTTGATGGAACATGAAGCTAGCTCCCGCATCTCTCCACTCCTCATATAGTCTACTTATTAATTCACTAAACGAGTCTCTATTGATTAATATCATATCGACCTCTCCGCATCCTGAAGTCATTGGATAGCCCAATCCATCTATTATCACTTTATTGACTTTTTTCTCCTTTACTAGGACATCATCAACAAACCCCAAATTTCTTATTTCATCTATTAACTCATTAAGCGTTATGTCGGACTTAGATATGTCGATAAAGGCTATAATAAACCTTCGCTCATTTCGTGAGGAGAAGTTGAGGGCCAATATCCTTATATTATGTTTTGCTAAAATTCGAGATATTCTAGCTAGGACTCCGGGTTCAGGCATTATTCTAGCGCTTATGGCTATCTCAACTATATCTTGATCAGGTGATGGGAATAAGTAACAAATAACGTCCTTGGGAACCATCTTCTTCACATTTTACTAATGTATAGCCTCCTTATTTTAAGGTAGCGTCCTATGGGATATCTGAACTTAGTTTAACTGACAGTTGAACTCCCTTCCTGTTCTATAAATCGTACTAGTTCTCTGAGAAAGAGACCTACATCGCTGTTTATGCATATTGTTTGCTTCGAACCACGATCATATATTTTTATTAAGACGGATGGATTTATATCAACGACAACTAATGTCACATCATAGGGGAGCATGTTTGCAACCCCAATTACGAG
Organism: Thermoprotei archaeon; assembly: GCA_003649665.1. Classification (GTDB taxonomy): domain Archaea; phylum Thermoproteota; class Thermoprotei; order QMSL01; family B3-G16; genus B3-G16. Next base: position 1,175 of record QMSL01000103.1, read on the forward strand.
AAGAGCACTCGCAAGACCTAGTACTAAGTCCACGCCCTTCGTTATCTCCGCTCTTATAATATCCTGCGCCTTTATCATATCGGTTATCGTATCCTTTAAGGGGCCATCATCCCTTATGGAGCCTACTATTATGTATTTAACATTGTTTACAACGCATTCATACATTATACCGTCCCTTACTAGGCCTGTTTTTACTGCGTTCGCTATAGAGCCCAAGGAGTTCACTTTATTTATAGTCCATATGTGATGTGCATGATGTACATAGCGGCCATTCTTTAAAGAACGACCGAGAGATGTACCATAAATCGATGCTTCCATATCATGAACCGCTAAGCCGTTCCCTGTAATTAAAACATCTACAAATCCCATCCTTATAAGCTTAGCAAGAGCTTCCCTTCCACCGGCATGTACTACGGCTGGACCTGCAACTACGAATATCCTTCCCCCTTTGCCTTTAATGGATTTAATAAGCTTTGCAACATCCCTAGCCATGATCCATGCAGGCCTCTCAGGCGATATGGGACTCGTCATGAATTCTAATTCGCCTTCTTCAATGACTCCTTTATTGCCGACCACTATTAGATCTCCTTTCTTAACCTTTCTTGGCTCAAGACAGATTGCCTCTTCCTTAAGGGGATCAACTACAATGCAACAGTCCATCCTTATGTTCTTTACGGGAATTAGCTTTCCTTTAAGGCATATTTTGGTCTTTCTATTGCTCGTAACAAAGAAGCCCTCGGGAAGTATACCATCGTCTGGAGCAGGAGCTAAATTCACCTCCTCCATCTTCGCATCCCTAAACACGAATTAAATTTTGGTATTTAAGAACTTTAAGGCGATTCTCTCACTTATGGATGCCATTTCGCTTATCTTAACGTTATCAAAGCCAACTATGCAGCTCCTTATCCTATTGTTAAGAGGGGATTTTAAATCTCTTGGAATCCCTTTATATCCACATAGTACGCCGTATATGGATCCAACGGTAGCACCATTGCAGTCAGTATCCCAACCACCCATTACGGCTATCGTGACGGCTTTTCTAAAGTTTCCTTCACCCCAGAGAATACCAATGGTTACCAATACTGCATTATTTATTGTATGAACTGGACTGTATCTTCCGTAATGGTTTATAGCATTATCGATCGCCTCCTCCCATGTTAAACCTTCATGCCACCATTCGATAACCTGAGATATTGCCTTGTGGAGACGAGACGTTTTAGGTATTTCAGAAAGCCCGACTTTTACTATTTCCTCTAAATCATCTAATACGAAGGCTGCAGCAATCATGGCGCTTACAAACATCTCGCCGTATATTCCGTTCTTTGTATGAGATAGGCAGGCATCGCGATATGCGAGCTCAGCAGCTTTTCCAGGAGCTCCAGGACATGCATATCCCCACGCATCAGCTCTAATCTGAGCTCCTATCCATTCCCTATATGGGTTCAGATATGTTGCTGTCATCGGAGGTTCTATACCTAAAACTAGGTTTCTATAAGCCATACGCTCGGCTGTATATACCATGTTGTAAGGCAACTTTGAGAGCCAGTAGAGACCTATATCCTTAGTTGTTACATCAAATCCTTTTTCATTTAAGATTATTGTATTGAGTATCGTATAGTCTATATCATCATCGCGTTCAACTTGAGTTATATTGCCTCTAGTAAGCGCTCTCTTCCATCTTAGCTCTTCCTCTGTGAATGCGCGTTCCGGGAAATATCCATTAAGAGGATATTCTCCTATTTTCCTTAAGGAGTTCATTATTTTCTCTCTGCTCCATCCTTCTACAGGCTTCCCTATCATGCATCCAATGCACCTGCCAACCCAACCTCCCAGTATTTTATCATGAAGTGAATCCTTACGTACCTTGTCGATGAGTTCTTTAGGTCTTCCTTCACATAGCGCGTGTATCTGAGCTAAGCTTGATGGCTCGACGAATGGGTAATCGGAGCGAAGTGGAGCTTCCCTTAACTTAAAATAAAACCTCATGAGCTCGCTTACCTCCATTTTAATGTTCACAAAATCTTCCTTAAACCTCGTTACATCATAACCTTCCTCTTCAAGCTGTTTAAGTTCATCAGATATGAGTCTTCTTAGCTCATTTACATTAAATGGCGTGAACATTTTCTCTCCAAAATATTATTCAGAGCTTAAGGCTTTATATTCTACCTTAGCTATTCCACTCCTACAGATAGGCGTCCTCTTTTTTCTCTCTCAAATCAAAGACATTAGCGTAGTGTCAAGTGGCAGAAATAAAATTAAATTCTGAGATGCGATCTTATCTTAAGGGATCAAGTTGAAGAGAGTATATGCTATAGGAGTCGATCTAGGAGCAACAAACGTGAGAGTTGCGTTGGGAGATTCAAATGGGAGAATTATCAAGAAAATTGTAGAACCGACTGTTAGAAAGGGAGATAAGTATGCTCTAAGTAATCAAATAATATCAATGATAAAGAGATTAGTAAGTCCAAGTGAATTGAAGAAAGTACGTGGGATTGGAATTGGATCAATAGGACCATTGGATATAAAGTCGGGAAAGATATTACTAGCACCTAACCTAGGACTTAGAGATGTTCCTTTAGCGAAGCCTATATCTGAGGAGTTCAATCTACCAGTTTACGTATTGAACGACTGCGTTGCTGCAGTAGTTGGTGAGAAGACCTTTGGTGCAGGAAAGAGAATAGATAATCTAGTATACGTCACAATTAGTACAGGAATAGGGTGTGGAGTCTATGTTAATGGTCATCTCCTATTAGGGAAAGATGGTAATGCACATGAGGTAGGACATATAGTTATAGACTATGAGGGAAGACTTATTTGTGGCTGTGGTAAGAGGGGGCATTGGGAAGCATATTGCTCTGGTAGGAACATACCCAAGTTTGCTAAGCTCTTAATTGAGGAGATGCCCCAAGAGGAAGTCAGAAAGAGTAAGTTGTTTAGTACAGGCAAATCTATTGAAGAACTAACAGCTAGAGATATCTACGATGCAGCTAAGAGTGGTGATAAAGTCGCACTTAAAATTGTAAATGAGGTAGGAAGGCTTAATGCCATTGGTATTGCGAATATAATCAACGCTTATGACCCTACATTAATAACGCTAGGGGGAAGCGTAACGCTATATAACGAGGAGCTAGTTCTAGAACCGATAAAGAAATACCTAAATGACTACGTCGTGAACAGACCTCCTGAGATAAGGGTAACGCCGTTGAGAGAGAACATAGTACTGTATGGTGCTATTGCATTAGTCTTCAATCCTCCGCCTATACCAGCGCCTTAAGCAAATAACCTAGAGGCCTAATTTATCATGGATCTCCTTAAGGGCTTCAAGACCAAGCTCTAGGAACTCCTCTAGTGATAAGCCTAGCTCCTCACATAATTTTATCTTATTCCTATCTACACCTCTTGCAAAGTCCTTTTGCTTAAATTTACGCCTTAAGGTAGATAGCTTTATCTCCTCTATCTTCTTATGTGGCATAACTAATGCTGTGGCTACGATTAGTCCTGAGAGTTGATCAGCTGCTTTTAACGCCTTAGCTAAATCGCTATCGCACTTAAAGCCTGTTAAATCGTTATGAGCCTTTATAGCATCTAGAGCCTCTTTTGGTAACTTGCCTTCAAGCATCTCAGCTGCCTTAATTCCATGAATTTCCATATCGCCTTTAACTATGTCGTAATCTAAGTCATGAAGGAGCCCTGTTAGACTCCATAACGTCTCATCCTTACCAAGACGTTTGGCTAATTTCCTCATTATTGCCTCTACTGCAAGCATATGTTTTACTAGCTTATCGTTACGGACATTTTCCTTGATGAGATTGAGGGCCTCTTCTCTAGAGATCATGTGACTTCACACCGTAAGGAAAAGTAAAAGGATAAAAATTTAAGGTTTTAAGTGAGACACGCGATGTTTCAGAAGAGAGGTAGCTTAACAGGCTTTCCTGTAGCTATCGACTCGTATGCAGCCAACATTATTTCCGTAGCCTGTCGTCCATCGAAAGCAGTAGCTTTAGGCTCTCTA
>QMSL01000104.1 GCA_003649665.1 Thermoprotei archaeon
AAGGAGAAGGAAGAGAGGAAGAAGTTCCTTAGGGACATAGGATACAAGAGATAGCATAGGAGAAAATAGGGTGAAGGCATTGATCCTAATATACTATGGGGACTTTTCATTTTATATTAATTCAAGAGGTAACGCTATACTAATTAATATTAGTGATAATGTAAACATTCAAGGTATTAGAGTATTCTTCCCATCCGAAATTGAGGTAACTAAGAGCGTTAATGACATCGAGATATATACAAAGAGAGAGGTAGGAGTATTCCTAAGGACCTCTATGAAAAACATACTGATAACTACGGATAAGTGCGTAAGGGCAGATACTGATGTCATTATATACGTAAATAGGAGAAGGGACACCTGCTTGGTAAAACCAGTGAACGAAAGGTTAGAACCCGGTGAAGTATACGACTTGAAGAATATGATTAAAGTGAGAAAACTACATGTAATGCACGTCAAGTCCATGTTCCTAGACTATATGATTGAGGGGAAGAAGACAGTTGAGGGAAGGCTATACGATGAGAAGAGGAGGAAAATAAATGTAGGCGATTACATAAAGTTAATGGATGAGAACGGAAGGGAGGCATACTTCAAGGTATTGAACATACTTCAGTTTAGCTCATTTGAGGAGATGATTCGTAACATTGGGATAGAAAAGGTACTACCTAATGTTACCTCACTTGAAGATGCTGTCGCAATATATAGGGAATTCTATTCTGAGGAAGAAGAGAAAAAATATGGAGTATGCGCAATAGTATTGGAGCCTATTTAGTCACAATCTCCGGAAAGTTCTTATACCAATAGGATGTAAGAGAAATTAAGGAAATGGTGATAATATCTTGCGTAGATATCATGTATTTCCCTTCACCGCTATAGTTGGACAGGAAAGAGCTAAGCTTGCGCTCATAGTTAACGCTATAAATCCCCTTATCGGTGGAGTTCTCTTAAGGGGAGATAGAGGTACCGGGAAATCAACAATGGTTAGAGCCTTCGCAGAAGTACTACCTGAAATTGAGGTTGTAGCAGGTTGTCCATTTAGTTGTAATCCAAGAAATCCAGCAGAGATGTGCGATATTCATTATGAGATGTGGCTACGTGGGGAGAAGCTACCTGTTGAAAAAAGGAAGATGCGCGTAGTAGAACTACCCTTGAATGCTACAGTGGATAGAGTAGTTGGAACTCTTGATGTCCAAAAGGCGATAAGGGAGGGAATAAAGGCGCTTGAACCAGGAATATTAGCAGAGGCAAATAGGAACATCCTTTACATAGATGAAGTAAACCTACTTGATGATTACATAGTAGATGTTCTCTTAGATGCAGCTGCTTCAGGATGGAATATAGTAGAGAGAGAAGGTATTTCCGTTCGTCATCCGGCAAGGTTCATACTCGTTGGAAGCATGAATCCCGAGGAAGGAGAATTAAGACCACAGATTCTTGATAGATTTGGCCTCGTAGTTGATATGGAAGTGATAGATGATCCAGAGCTTAGATGCGAAATAGTTGAGAGAGTTGAGGAATTCTATAAGGATCCAGAGGGCTTCATAGCTAAGTATGAGAAGAGAGAGAAGAGGCTTAGGGAGAGGATAAAGCTTGCAAGGGAGATATTAAAGGAAGTTAAGATAGATCATGAGTTAGTGCTTACCGTTGCTAAGATAATGAGTGAACTGAAGGTAAGGACACATAGAGCTGAGATAATATGTGTTAGAACAGCCAAGGCTATTGCAGCATTTAATGGAAGGAGAAACGTGAATGAAGATGATCTTAAGGCAGCATTAGAATTAGTCCTTCCGCATAGGCTTAAGACCTCGGTATTCGATACTGAGAGCATAACGTCAAGGAACGTTAGAGAGCTTTTAGAAAGTCTAGGTTTCGAGAGGGGGAACATAAGGAGGAATTTCGATAAATTTCGTAATCTAAGAGGATGGGATATCTCAACATTCAGAGCCGTAGGTAGGGAAGGAGCAAGAGAAGGAAAAAGGGAGGAGGCAGGACAGAATAGGTATAGAGCATATGATATGGGAGGAGCATACTACCAGACGGGATACCTTCCGTATACAGGGTCACATCCTTTTAGAGAAAGAGTATTTGGAGTGGATAAGCGAGTTAAAATAGAGGACATACCAAGGAGGTTTAAGCCTCATTACGGAAGTGGTATAAGAGCCACTAGGAGAATATACGCTAAGGAGGTAGGAGGTCTTTCAGGAGCATATATAGGCTATGTAATACCTAAAGACCCGCAGAACGTAAGGGATATAGCGATTGATGCTAGCTTAAGGGCAGCAGCTTTAAGGCAGCTAAGAGAAAGACCTAAACTTCCCCTAGAGATAAGGGATGAGGATATACGAGAAAAGGTTCGTAGAAAACCCGTTCCTCATTTAACGGTATTCATACTTGACTCAAGCGGATCTATGGCTGCGCTAAGGAGAATCGAACTAGCGAAGGGAATCCTATGGAACTTAGCTCAAAAGGCGTATATAAACAAGGATTTCGTCTCACTTATAGTATTCAGACAGTATGAGGCAAAGGTGGTCGTAGAGCCAACAAGGAATTATGGAAGGGTACTTGAGGCAATAGAGAAGACTCCAACAGGAGGGAAGACTCCATTATCACATGCGTTATTGGAGGCATACAGGCTTATCGCAAGGGAGAAGGCAAAACATAAGAATCTAATGGTCTCATTAGTCATAGTGACGGATTGTAAGGCAAACGTACCCCTTAAGCCTAATGGATCAATACCTGAGGAGGTAGCCATACTCGGGGAGAAGATAAGGAAGTTAGGGGTGAACGCCATTCTATTCGATACGAGGTTCCCATACGAGAGGAATATAGCGATTGAGATAATGCGCGCCTTAGTGACGGCACTTAACGCAAGCGTAGTCCATGTTCCTCTAACACCTTGGTAATTATGCCAACTAATATTCTTCCAATAGCTCCTATCGCTATGAGGCTACTTATCGTAACGCTTGTTATTGTGACATAGGGAGGTACGTTTGTTATGATCCATAAATAGCCTCCAACTATTAAGCCCACTATTACTGCAGCTACTATGCAACCCAGTGTTGCTCTCCTTCTTAGTCGAAATGCGGTATATGAGGCTATTAGATTCGCAAGGGAGCCAAGCGTTATATCAAGTATATTTGGACCATAGGGAGCAAAGAGATTAGCTACGACGCAGCCTAGGCATACTCCAATTGCGACTTCAGGCCCATAGACTATTGAGAGTGGTATCAAAGCGTCCGAGAGACGTAGCTGAATCACTAGGTACGATATTGGATGAAGGGCGAGAGTTAGGACTGCATAAAGAGCCGCAAATGTTGAGATTTTTGCTATAACCATAGCCTCTAGCTTAAATATTCTGGTCATCGTAAGGGTATGTAAAAATAGGGGGATATAAGTGTTCCATTTCTAGGCTTATCTTAAGCAGTCTAACTCGGTAAGCTTAATGCTGGCCCTGTACATTACTGTCAATTCCTTCTATTCCTTCACGCCCTTCCTGAAGTATGCTCCACAATTGGGGCACTTGAAGAGACCTATGGTCACAGGTTTACGTCCCTTAGGAGCAAGTTGCCAAGTCTTTACAGGCTTTTCAACTTCAGCTCCACATTTAGGACATCTTACCATGTATTGACACCTCTCCTCTAAATTCTTACTTAAGTTCATGGTTATATACTTATCGGAAGGGAGTTTGCCAAACATACTTTTATGTAGCTTAAAAACCACCTTCTATGAGGTGTATCAAGAGTGTAAGTTTACTATATAATATGCGCTTCAGATGTACTATATTAGGAAGAGATAATGACAGGCCCAGGGCCAGGCAAGATACCAATAAAGGCCGAGGTTTACTTAGAACCACCTCATATATCAGTTGAGGGAGTCGACGTTTATGTCCACGTAAAAGGATATTCACGTGCGAGAGTTACCCATATAGATATAGAACATCCAAGTATGAACGTATTACTAGAACCTGGCGAGGGATATTACGTTAGAATTAAAGGTATAAGCGGAGGATTTGAGATAATAATCAAGCCAACTAAATTTATGAAACGCTACGTCACAAGGATTAGGGTAAAGGCACCGGATTTAGAGGGATTAATACCTCCAAATAGAACTACAGTGGGATGGCTTGGAGGAAAGGACGGAGGAGTATATTTAGGACTTAGGAAGGAGTACGTGAGAAAATTGGAAGAATGGGCGATAAATCATGGTTGGAAGCCTAGAGGGAAATTAGAAGGGAATTCCTTTGAAAGCCACTTAATGTAGAGGAGATCCTTAATTATTACTCCTCGCTCACCATGAGCTAAAACATCGACTTCTATCAATCTTCGAATGTACTCAGCAATATATTGAGCTGGCCTTCCCATAGACCTTGCAATGGATGAAGCGGATGATATCCCCTTAGAGATCAATAGCAGGAGCTTCACAATCATATTCCTTCCTCTAATCACCTTCAGGAGCTCATGATGATAGATGCGTAAACCCATGTGAAGTATACTATGTGGCTCGTTTAACGCGCTATTTATTATTTCCCGTAACACGTCTATAGATATATTCTTGACTTCTCTGGAGAGTATCTCAGCAGCAAGCAGATGTATGTGTAGCGGAAGGCCTCTCGTAAGCTCATATATCCACTCTAGGGAATCATCATCTATGACAATATCTTTAAGAAGAGAAGAGAGAAGTTGAGTAGTATCATGCTTATTAAGCCTATCTACCTTTCTAACAATAAAGAGATCTATAAGGCCTCCAAACATGTTATTAGCCTCATTTAGGCTTGTAAAAGAACATATAAGGCCTATTGCATCACTATTCATAATTTCCTCAATTATACCCTTTGGGGTTAGCCTCATATCCCAATAACGTGATAAATGTTTCAACTCCTCAACGTGATCTAGTATTAATAGGGACTTGATATTAGCATCTATTAGCTTCTCATTAAGCATCCTGATCAAATGGACTACGTCTTTTGAACTCATGATTCTAGCAATTTCGCCCATCACATGATATTCAATACGACCAGTATAGCTTAATGCAGCTAAGAATGGATTGAGAAGATCGCCTGGCGTTAGCACATGTCTACTACAATCGACGTATATTGGGACTAGCGTTGACGACTTAGCATTTGATCTAATCATCTCGATTAACGAGAGAAGGATACTAGTCTTCCC
>QMSL01000105.1 GCA_003649665.1 Thermoprotei archaeon
AAGGTGAGATTTTGGTGCCCCGGCCGGGATTTGAACCCGGGTCCTCGGCTCGAGAGGCCGACATCCTTGACCGGGCTAGACGACCGGATGGAGCTGATGGACAGCGGCTCCCACGCGGCGCAGCCCAAAATATGGCCGGGGCCAAAATATTCTTATTTATGCCTAAATTTAATGTTTTCGTCATGGGAGGAAGTAAATGCATAAGGTAGTAGTAGCCGTAGGGTCTACGAATCCAGTGAAGATAGCAGCTGTAAGAAACGTTTTATCAAGGATATATGATTATGTGGAAGTAGTTGGCGTAAAAGTTAGTAGTGGAGTCAGCGATCAACCCCTTAGCATAGACGAGACGATAATTGGCGCAATTAATAGAGCAAAGCGTGCTAGGGATAAGATAGACGCTGATTTAGGAGTTGGCATAGAGGCAGGACTCGTGAGGACTCCTCATACCTTAAGTGGTTACATCGACGTGCAGTATTGTGCGATTGTGGATAGACGAGGACTAATAACGTTAGGTCATGGTCCAGGCTTTGAATATCCTCCATGTGTAGTAGAGAGGATATTAGCTGAGGGGAGGACTGCAGGAGATGTATTTGAAGAATTGACTGGAATAAGGGAGATAGGGAGGAAAATTGGTGCTATAGGGTATTTATCAGGGGGACTTATGGATAGAACTAAGCTTAGTGAGATAGCAGTGCTTATGGCCATGATACCTAGGCTAAATAGGGAGCTTTATGGGATTTAGCAGTCTATCTCTATGTTAAGTTCCCTCGCGACGAGATCTCTCGCGTTCCTGAGTATACGTAGTTTTCTTAAGGCTATGTCGTATGCTTTATCCTCCCCTACTCTTCCCTTAAGACCTCTAAATCCACAGTCGGGTTTAACGAAAGCTATGCGCTCTCTTCCGTATTGTTTTATGCCCTTAACTATTAAACGTCTAACTTCATCTATTGTTTCAACTTGAGGAGACATGGATGACACCACGCCTAAGGCTAGAAATTTATCGTTTTCCTCTAAGATCGCTTTATCTACGCTTTTAAAGTTTAGAGGATTGCTTGCAAACTCATGATCTAATACGGCAAATTCGGTTTGTGTTAATATTTCGACGAGTTGTCGCGGTAACCTTCCGCATACGTGAATACCTTTATTCACGCTAATCCTCTTAGCCACTCTATCTAATATATCTATTATGTCATCAGGATCGTAGCCTAACATTATCCTTCTAGCTCCTACTATTACGCTTAGGATAGGCTCATCTACTACAATATAGTCGTATCCTAGGTCTTTCATTTCACGAGCAAGTAAGGATACGTAGTCAGCTATTCTCTCGACTAGATCGATCTCACTTAACATAGTTGATTCCATTCCACTTCCTGACTTTAAGTAGACTTGAGAGGAGAGAGTAAAGGGACCTGTGATACATGCCTTCATTTTCTTTACCCTTCCCCTTAGATCCTCGCTTCTCATTATGATCTTAGCTGCTAACTCAGCATCTCTCAATGGCTTCTCAAAGTCAATCCTTAAGCTTAAATCACCTTTTAGTATGTATTTCTTCCCTTCAAGACTCATGATCCCGGCATCCACAAATGGTTCTAGGAACTGATGGACGAAGTCCCTTAACTGAGGATAATTGGGACACTCTATTGGGATTTCAAGTACATCACGTAGTATGCGTGAGATGTTCTCCTGACTGTAATCTAATGGAAAGCTTCCAACATATGTCGTCAACATGTTAGATCAAAATATTTATCCCGTGACGATATTATAAAGGTAAGCGATGAAGGAAGAAGTTAGGCGCAAGGCGGGAATGCGAAATGTGATAACGCTTGGAGTAGTTAGTTTCTTGAACGATGTTAGTACTGAAATGGTAAGACCAATGTTACCGACTTTTGTAATAAATGTACTAAGAGGTACTACAGCGAATTGGGGTCTAATAGAGGGTGTTTCTGAATTCTTGAGCTATGTCTTACGAATACCATCAGGTATACTCTCCGACATGCTTAGGAAGAGGAAACCATTAGCTTTGTTAGGTTATGGAATATCGACAATAACGAAACCATTTTTAGCACTTTCAACGAAGTGGACACATGTATTACTACTCAAGTCAGTAGATAGGGTCGGTAAGGGAATAAGAACTGCACCACGAGATGCCATGATAGCCGAGTCCGTGAAAGGAGAAAAAGCTGGAAGGGCGTTTGGTATTCATAGGACATTAGATCAAGCAGGAGCTGTAATGGGGCCATTCATAGCGTTTATGCTCTTCCCGATGTTAGGGTATAGGAATCTCTTTATAGCATCGTTTATACCAGGTCTACTAGCACTACTTGTACTATCACTTCTTGCAGTTGAAGTAGCTCCTCAGAAAGTCATAGGGAGAAGGGAGATCATAAATATAGTAAGGAATAAAGTACTTCTCTTATACGTGATAATCTCAGCGGTATTTGCCTGCTCGTTATATAGCTTCTCCTATGTATTGATATATGCTAATGCGATACTAGGAATACCTGATAGGTACCTTAACTTAGTGTTTATCGTACTGAATATAGCCCATGTAATTATAGGGATACCAATGGGCATTTTAGCTGATAAAATAGGCATTGGAAATGGTCTTGGAATAACTTGCCTTCTATTATCATTGACGTCATTTTTCATGATTAAGAATCCACTAGGAGGCCTATCAGGAGCACTCATGACGGGAGTCCTATATGGCCTTTTCCAAGGAGGCTATGAGGCACTATCAAGAGCAGCTATACCAGTTCTCGTTACGAGCGAGGCGAAGGGAAGTGCCTATGCATTATTATCGCTTGCCATAGCCACGGGAACTGCTATAGCAAATATACTGATGGGATTCCTATGGCAGAGATATGGATATAACATAGCATTATATTATTCGCTTTCCCTTTCTACAATATGCGCTATAATTATGCCGCTTATCGTGAAAAGACCTAAAGGGTAAGTGAAGTGTTAATATATCAGTTTTTCGTCTTTTTCTCCGGCGATGATCGGTCAGAGTTAAGCTGAGAGCTGATGAGAAGGCATTAGGGAGAGCCCATGAATTGTAGGAGGATTAGAGTAAGGCCTGCATTTCTATTATCATTAGCGTTATCGTATGCGCGAAGGGAGGGAATGATACATACCATACCATTATTAGCCCAAATACTAGTGACCCTTGATAATAGTAGGTGGAATATGCGAGAGTCTATGAAGCGCTTAAGAAAAGCGCTAGATAAGGGAAGAGTACGTGACTTAATTAGAGATTATACATGGAGTATCATCTCAAGAATACCTGTTAGGAAGCAGGAGCTAAAGTCCATATTTTACAAAATAGAAGACTATTACATGGAATATAGTAAGACATGGGAGGATAAGCTCCCATCATTAATGAAGCGATCGATAAGGTATGAAGCTATACTAAATGAAGTAAATATAATTAGTGCCATTAGGAGAATATTTAACGTTGATTTGAAAAACAATATTCTCCTCTGGTTTATTGAGGAACCGCTATTGAGAGAATATCTAATATATGAGAGGCCTGATAGAGGCATATTGTTGGATGACGATATAGTAATGAGAGCAACAAAGATATTGAGTAGAATATGTTTAGAGAATGTAGGCTTCATTAAGAGGGATTTTATCATACATCCAAGGGTATGTAAGATGATACGCGCTAAGGTTGAGGAAATATGGAAATGCAAAGCCCTCAAGAAAATGGTTATAAGCGTGTACGAGAAATTGAGGAAGGCGAAACTTAAGGTGAAAGGACCGAAGTTCCTAGTGGAGATGTGTTTACATTGGTACCTTATAGACGAGATTAGCGCTCTTCCGTACTCTTTAATCTCTAAGGGAAGCATTGCAAGACCACATGAACTAATAATGGAGATATTATCCAAAACAGACATAGAGGTTCTTCTTGCTAGGTTTCCCCTGAGTAAGATCCTTTCCTAAATGTTATGCAAATGCATCACTTAAAATAAATGTCTTCTATCTAAAGGGTTATTTAATCAACAGACAATACTTATCTATCTGAGAGTATGTCTACGGAAGTCGACCAGAAGATAGAGAGATTGCTAAATCTAATGATAGATGAGAGTTTAGATGCTATAATCTTAGCTACGAGGAGAAATCTCTCGTGGATTACGGGGGGAGGAGAGTTCTTCGTAAACATGGCGAGCGAGCGAGGGATAGCTATAGCGGTAATAACTAAGGAAGAAAGGTTAATATTCACGAGCAATAATGAGGCGCCAAGACTACTTGATGAGGAAAATATTGAGAAATATGGTTTTACATTAAGGAGTATAGATTGGTACTTAGGAAGCCCTCTCGAAATGGCACTTAAGTATATAAAGGATAAAGGCCTTAAGAGAATAGGTTCAGATATAGAACTGGCTTATGAGAATGTAAGGTTAATTGAGGAGAAGCTCACCAATCTTAGAATTAACTTAACGAAGTATGAGATTGAGAGGTATAGGGCGATAGGTAAGGAATGTGCTAATATACTAAGGAGAGTATGTTATGAAATAAGACGTGGAATAACCGAGCAAGAGATCTCAGGAATGTTACATAGTGAGTTTTACAGCAGAGGAATAAGGTTACCTGTCGTACTTATTGCAGCAGATGATAGAGCATTTAAGTACAGACATCCTATTCCAAAAGGGAAGAAGTTGAACAAATATGCCATCATATCAATTGTGGCTGAGAAATACGGCTTACATGTCGCGTTAACAAGGAGCGTTAGTATAGGTAAGCCAAGCGAAGAGGTAATAAGAAAACATAACTCTGTGTCAAGGATAATGGCAATAATGATGACGAATACAAGACCGGGAGTTAAGAGTGGAGAAATAATCAGGAAAGCAATAGAGGCCTATAAGAATGAAGGATATCCTAATGAGTGGAAGTTACATCATCAAGGCGGATGGATAGGATATATGCCAAGGGAGAAGAAGGTACTGCCAGATACAGAGGACAGAATAGGAAAGTGGCAGGCTTTGGCATGGAATCCTACTATAAGTGGTGTAAAGTCAGAGGATACGATAATAGTTGAGGAGAAGGATATCGTAAATATAACGGAAGATCCAAAATGGCCTACTCTTGAAATAGAAGTTAATGGTAAGATAGTAAGGAGACCTGAAATATTACTAATTTAGAAAGATATGCAAATGCATC
>QMSL01000106.1 GCA_003649665.1 Thermoprotei archaeon
GCTAAGGCATAATTATACATAAAGTGTGACGCAATATTCTTCTGCAATATTCCTCTTTAAATATTTTGGATAAGCATGTGGATTCGCGAAAGGGTATTAGCAGCACTAACACGAGATGAAGTAGACTACATACCTTGGGTAGTAAAATCAAATCACTTACCACGAGGATATTTAGAGCGGGTTCTCAGGAATAAAGGACTCGGTATTTCTCATCATGAGAGGGTTTTTAGAACTTATACCCCTGATGTAATATGTGAGTATAAGTATGTAGGTAATTTCCTTGTACGTACGTTCATTACCCCTATCGGTAATGTATCCGAGAGGATAAGGATTAATCTGCCATCAGAGGGAGGAGAAAGAAGTACTCAATGGAAAGTAGAATCATTAATTAAGAGCCCTGGTGATTATAAGGTGCTTGAGTTCATTATTGAGAATACGAAAATAAAGTCAGAATACGAGGACTTCAAGCTAGCCGATGAGTCAATAGGTCAAGACGGCATAGTATATACTAGCTTGGGTTATACTCCCCTCATGGAACTCATAGTTAACTACATGGGCTTCAGGACTTTCGCCTTAGAGATAAAAAGGAGACAAAATAAAGTGGAAAGCTTAATGGAATTAATACATGAGAAGAAGTTAGAGGCTTGTCGAATAGTAGCTAAGTCGCCAGCTAAAGTAGTATTACTTGGAGATAATATAGATGAAGTAATAGTTGATCCACGCCTTTTCAAGAAATACTGTATACCATATTATAGAGAATACATCGAAATACTACACGAGCATGACAAAATAGTTGGCTCTCACATGGATGGAAGGCTAAAGAGACTAAAGAACTTAATAGCTGAAACAGGTCTTGATTTTATACATGGCTTTACGCCACCACCTTATGGTAATTTAACCTTAAGGGAAGCGAGACAATGCTGGAAGGATATGGCAATATGGATGAACATACCAGAAACCGTATTCTTCTATGACTCAGAGCGAATAATGAAGTTTATTCGAGATATACTAAAGGAAGGTGCTCCTGGAGATGGTCTAATACTAGGGATAACCGAGACAGTGCCACCGAGACGGAGATTAGTGGGTTATAAGGCGATAACCGAGGCAATATTAAGGTATGGGAAGTATCCGATTAGAATTCCTTAAATTATGAGATTAAGGATTTATGCAGTCCTAAAACGATAGCATTAGCTAATAAGATAAGGGAGACCTTAAAATTAAAGAGGTCGAATTGCAAGCATATATTGGGAACGTAATTATGTTATACTTCTCAACTAGCGTTAATAATATACCTCTCCACAACAATTCCAATATTCCTTAAGAGCAAGTGTTGTTCATGGAGTTGTTTTTCTGATATATCCTCCCTAAAACCTCGATATGCATGTAATAACTCATATACGTATGCGCTCCTAAGAATGTGCTCTACCTCACCTAGAGATATCTTCCTCTTAGCTATGTACAGGGTAACTATGATCTTATCATCTTTCCTGTAAACCGTACCTAAATACGATGGCACATTATATGTACTCATTATCAATAAGGACCTTAAGTCCGCTAGAGATGGAGCTATCCTCGGCAAGGGGTGAGTATGTAAAATTGCTATCGCATGCCCGTGCTCAAGATCCTTTATGGGGACTACGGTCTCCGCAAAACGCCCTTGAGTTATGATTGGCGTCGCATAGCCATCCTCAAATATTACCAGAGAATACTCGGAATCCTTAGGTAACCTTGCTAATTCCTTAGCCAAATTAAGTAGTCTTCCCCTTAGGTCCATATCGTTACCTCACTAAACCCTTGGATAAACATAATCATAAACTTAACCATAACGAAATCTACTATCCTTAACACAAGCATTTCACGGAGGGTAGTTAAGAGGAGATAGATACCCGCCACTATGAGAAGCATGGAGCTCGCTTCATCTATATATAAAGCGATAAGCCTAGAGGCCCTTACTGCAAACTCCTTAGGGATAGCCGTAATAACTCCTACCGCCATGAATGGAACTATTATGCCAATAGAGTAAGTCAGTAATATAAATAATAACTCTAGAACGCTCCTTGTCCTCAAGGTGACGGATATAAGCATTAGGAGAACAGGTAATGAACATGATATTGACACGATTACATACGCTAAGCCATAGAAGAAAGCTATGAGGTTAGTCCTTGAAATGACATTATCTATGAACTGAAAGGGCATATTTCTCTGAATTCTAACCTTAACCCCACTTATCGACAATAATCCAGTAACTATGAGCACTATTGAAAGAATCATGTTGATCCGCTCAGTTAATGATCCTATCTCAATAAGGGCTACTGTTATTGCTAATGCTACCGCAGGTAAGATTGAGAATATCGTTATTCCTGTAATAGACACAATCATTAAGACTTTAAGTATAGATAGCTTGATGCCTCCCTCCGTCTTTACTTTAAGGATATATGCTGAGAATACTGGAATTAACGACATTGCGCATAGTGAAGCAAACGTTAACACCTCTGCAAATAAGGTAAGCGCGATTAGGCAAGCTTCATAGCTCCTCACTAAGAAGCTATCTTCATCACACTTAAATGTGATATTCCCTTTATTACATTTAAGAGAATATCTTCATCCACAACACCTATAAAAGCCTTGATCACCTTTCCATCCTTATTAATAATTACAATAGTTTGAATAACCTTAATGCCGTACTTAATTCCGACTTCAGGGCAAAGTCCTAAAGAATTACCCTAGTGAACATTAGAGTTAATCTCCTTGCGGGTATCCTATCAAGTAAACACTGAAGTTCTTCCTCAAGATCTGTTAACTTCATACTCGCTTTAACGAAGCCTCCTACCCTTAATATATCTAGCTCTTCCTCCTCAACTTCATTAAAAGTCCTCTCAAGGTCAGCTAAGTACTCCCCTACGTGATACGCTCTATCCAAGACTCTCTCTATGGTTTTAGGCTCTACCGGAAAGGCCCCTACCTTAAAAAGCTCAATATCATCAATAATATCGATATTTTTAGTAATTTCGTCTAATTTCTTGACTTCCTTCCTCAATGGTATAAAGGCTTCAAAGTCAACTCCGGCAAGGATTTCTGGAATCCGTTGTTCTATATCCTTTAAAAGACTATAAGGGATCAATCTATGTATCTCCTCTCCTCTATTAATGGCCTTAATGATACCTGAAACAACTTCCTCACTTAACCTCTCTCTTAATATTGCTATTAACAACTCATCATCAAGGTATAGTTCAGGAAAGCAGAGGGCGCCATAAGTAGTAGGCAAAGGAGTTATGCCTTCCAATAATTGATCCCAACTCAGTCCCTCTATGTTACCAGTTATGATTATTAAGGGCCAGTTACCAGGATACGATTGTATCGCCTCAATGTACCTATATGCCTTAGCTATAGTAAGTTCCCTTATCTTTAAGGGCAAGATTATTTTATAGTCCATTTTACCCTCCTATCCCATCGAAATCTCTATAACAATACCCGAATTTATACCCTAACATTTAAGGTTAGTATGAATAGAACGCTAACGTTAGTGCGAAGCATAACCTTTAAGAATGATAATCCTGTTTATATAGAGATCGGTAGATAGGATGCGCCAATGGCGAAAAGGATAGTTATTGATCCCTCTAAGTGTGTTGGCTGTAGATATTGCGAATTATGGTGTTCTTATAAGCATGAAGGTGTGTTCAGCATAACCCTTTCTAGGATAATAGTAGTCAAAGATGATAAAATAGGCCTCGACTACCCCATAGTTTGTAAAATGTGCAATCCCGCACCATGCATTGAATCGTGTCCTAACAATGCATTAGTAAGGGGAGAGAATGGCATCATAAGGGTTATAGACACGAAGTGTACTGGCTGTGGTCTATGTGCAAAAGCATGTCCATATGGAGCTATAAGACTGAGTCCTAAGCTTAAAAGGCCCTTAATATGCGACCTATGCAATGGCGATGAGCCAATATGCGTTAGGAAATGTCCTACAAATGCCCTAAGATTATATCCATTGACCGAGGAAGAGACAAGCAAAAACGAAAGAACCTTCGATAAAGCTTACAGGTATGCGTTAAGGGAGTACAAGGATTTGATGAGGAGGTGGGGAATCTATGTCGAATAGGCTATATGGCTATGCAGGAAGAATCCTAAGAATAAACCTAAGCACGCAAGAGATAAGGAAAGAGCCCATATCTAAAGAACTCGTATACAATTACCTAGGCGGAAGAGGCTTTAATGTGAGAAGGCTTTACTACGAAGTTCCCAAAGGCGTAAAACCATTAAGTCCTAAGAATAAGTTAATGTTCGCAACAGGCCCTCTAGTCGGTATAGGTCTTCCTCTTGGAGCTAGACTCAACGTTACTGCAAAATCCCCCCTCACCGGAATATTAGGCGACTCAAATGTAGGCGGGCATTTCGCAGCCGAAATGAAGTATGCAGGATTTGATCAGATAATAATTGAGGGAACTAGCAAAAAGCCAGTCTACATATATATTCATGACGAAGATGTAGAGATAATAGATGCCGATGGAATATGGGGCCTCCCTATATCTAAGGCATATGATGCTATTAGAAGAGAACTTAAGGATTGGCGAATTCAAATCGCAATCATAGGTCCTGCTGCAGAGAACCTCGTACTATTCTCAGGCATATTCTTCAACGTATACAGGCCAGCTGCGAGAACAGGCCTAGGTGCCGTCATGGCGTCTAAAATGATTAAAGCCATAGCCATAAAGGGAGATGGTTACATCGAAGTAGCTAGACCTAATGATTTTGAGAGATTTGTAGAAGAGCTAGAGGAGACCATATATAGCCATGAACAATATTGGCCTAGAAGAATCATGGGCACATCAAGGATACTATTAGCGGCTAACAGACTCGGCTTTTTACCAGCTAAGCACTTCACAGAAGCTGTAGTTGATTACGCCTATAAGGTAAGCGGTGAGAGATTAGCCATAGAATACAACGTCAAGAATAGAGCATGCTTCTCATGTATCCTACCGTGCAGTAGATTTTACGTTATAAAAACCGGAAAGTTCGCTGGCATCTATGGTGAAGGTCCCGAATACGAAGCCCTAGCGGGCATGACGGTAAGGATAGGAAACGATGATCTGAATTATGCATTGAAGGCAATAAATCTAGCCAACGACCTAGGCATGGACA
>QMSL01000107.1 GCA_003649665.1 Thermoprotei archaeon
GGTTCCGAACTCATTTGGTTCCTCAGCTCCCCATGCTAGGTCATACCTTCTAGGCCTTTGTTCTCTAGGCCCTATACCATCCTCCCAATGATAAGCAGATGCGAAATTACCTCCAGGCCACCTTACTATAGGCGGCCTTATCTCCTTTATGGCCTCCAATACGTCCTTTCTAAAACCTTTTATATTAGGTATTTTCGACTTTTCACCAACCCATATCCCGCCGTAAATGCATCTACCCAGGTGCTCTATGAACTGCCCGTAGATTCTCTTATCAAGAACTCCTATTGAGACTGTAGTATCAACAAATACCTTAGCCTCCATAGTATTTACTCCCATTAGAGAAGTATCATAGTATGGATATATTTCCGTTCCCATAAGGGAACAAGATTAATAATGCTCTGAAAAGGGATAATATTGATTGTGATGAGTTTTCACCAGACTGAAGTATGATGAGCAGCTTTCCCACTGATTCCTTATCTACACGCGCATATAATACAACCCGCATCCTTTAGCATTGACATATTGTCCTTTTATTCAGAACTTCGATTAAACGCTTAATAGTTATCCATTGACAATATAATCTAGGTGTTGTATACATGCGCATAACTAAGGGGAATCTTCAGAAGCTCGAGGAGTATTATAGAGGATACCTTGAAGGAGAAAAGCTTGAGGAATTCTTTAAGGACTTTGATATAAAATTTGCATGTGGACATTGGGCAGCTGGTGACTTTAAGGATAGGTTTGCAACTGAGGGGTATTGGCCTGAGCTCGATAGCAGTATAGAGGCTCAAATGGAACGTGTAGCTAAGGCCGGAATTAAGGGAATAGAGTTTCATGATGTCCTATTCCTAAATGAGAACTTAAAGGTAGTGGAGGATCGTATACAAAAGGTTAAAGAATTACTCGAGAAATATGAGTTGACGCCGACTACTATGAATGTAAATATGTTTACGGATCCAAGGTGGAAGCTAGGGAGCGTTACTAATCCTAAGAAAGAGGTACGTGAAAAAGCCCTTGAAGTACTTTTACAAGCCGCGGAGATCGCAAAGGAGCTTGGTTGTTCGACATTGAGTTTCTGGCCTGGACAGGATGGATGGGACTATAATTTTGAGGTGAATTACGGTAGGAGCTTTGAGTGGTTTATAGAGGCATGTCGTGAGGCGGCCAAGCGATGTAAGGAACTAGGCCTTAAGTTCGGTATCGAGGCAAAGCTTAAGGAACCAAAGGAAGGCAACATGATAGTACCTACAACACATCTCGCTGGATGGATCGCCTATGTAATAAACAAGGAGCTAGGAGCTCAAGTAATGGGTGTGACTATAGATTATGGCCATGAACAAATGTATGCAGTAGAGCCAGCGTTTACAGTGTATGCTCTTTACAAGATGGGAGTCCCCATTACTAATATTCATATAAATACAGCTAAACTTCATAGTAATGATGAGGATAGAGTCTTCGGTACGGGTGATATCTGGCGCTTCGTAGACTATCTATACGCAACAATAGACGTAGGATATGATGGATGGTATTCTGAAGACCAGTTCACATATAGAATGGATCCTGTAAGAGCAATGGCCCTCTCTAAGGAGCTCTTCGGAAACTTAATGAAGAAAGCGCTAATCATTTACGCGCATAAGGATGAACTTGAAGATGCACGTGCTAAGGGCGATCAATTCGAGGTAATAAATGTAGTCAAAAAGTACATCCTTTCATTCTAAAAGGAAGGTGAGGGAGACATTAATTTAATAAAGGAACATTTTATTTTTTAATTAACAATGCTCATATTACAATAAATACTTAAAAATAAAATACAGGATGTTTCGATAACCCTTTCATTCATGGTGTGGGATACCATATTATAAATCTTAATATTACTTAAGAACAGGTAGTAGTACGGATATAAATTTCCTAACATGGCTATGGTAAACGATGTTTATAGATGCACAAGGGGCAGTATGTGGAGTTTGTAATGTGCTGATAACTAAAGTCTTTTATAGAATACCTAGTTCTAGTTTAAATCGATAGACTATGGAGATCTATAAGGATCCCTCTCAACCCATAGAGAAAAGGGTCGAAGATCTACTAAAGAGAATGACCTTAGATGAGAAGATAGGACAAATGTGTCAATATAGCTCATTTAATGAGGAAATAGAAAAACTCATTAGAAAAGGGCTTGTCGGTTCACTTCTTAACGTAACAGGCGTTGAGGAAGTAAACAGAGTCCAGAAGATAGCCGTAGAAGGTACTCGTTTAGGAATACCCCTTCTCTTTGGCTTAGACGTTCTGCATGGTTACAAAACTATATTTCCAATACCCTTAGCATTAGCAAGTACGTGGGATCCAGAAATAGTCAAGAAGGCTGCTAGAATAGCCGCTAAAGAGGCATCAAGTGAGGGCATAAAGTGGACATTTGCTCCCATGGTAGATATCGCCAGGGATCCTAGGTGGGGCAGAATAGCTGAAGGAGCTGGTGAAGATCCATACTTAGGTTCGGTCATGGCATGGGCAGCCGTTAAGGGCTTCCAGGGAGATGACTTATCAAATCCAGATTCCATTCTAGCATGCGCTAAACACTATATAGCTTATGGAGGGGCAGAAGGCGGAAGAGACTACAATACTGTAGATATATCCGAGAGAACCCTTAGGGAGATATATCTACCTCCATTTAAAGCAGCCGTCCTAGCAGGAGTTGGTACTATAATGAGTGCTTTTAATGAGATAAACGGTGTACCAGCTACGGCCAATGAATATACCTTACGCAAGATCCTTAAGGAAGAGCTTGGCTTTAAAGGCTTTGTTGTTAGTGACTGGAATGCTATAGGCGAGCTTATAAACCATGGTATAGCAAAGGACATTTACGACGCTGCAAGAGAGGCCATTAAGGCTGGTGTAGATATGGATATGCAAGGGGACGTCTATAGGAGAGCGTTACGGAAGCTAGTCGAGGAAGGAATAATTCCTGAGGAATTAATAGATGAAGCCGTTAAGCGTATACTAACGATAAAGTTTAAGCTTGGACTATTCGAAAAACCGTATGCCGATCCTGAAAAAGCTCGTAAAGTCATAAAGTGTAAGGAACACCTAGAATTCGCTCTTGAGGCAGCTAGGAAAGCTATAGTATTATTAAAGAATGAAGGAATTCTACCTTTAAGAAAAGATCTTAAAACAATAGCCGTAATAGGCCCATTAGCAGATGATAAAGTATCACCCTTAGGTCCATGGCATTGTCTAGGAGACCCTAATGACGTAGTAACGGTACTAGAGGGCATAGAAAGTAAGGTATCGCCTAAGACTAAGGTACTTTATGCAAAGGGGTGTGATATTGAGGGCACATCAAAGGAGGGATTTAAAGAGGCAATAGAGGTAGCCAAACAGAGTGATGTAGCAATACTGGTTGTAGGAGAAAGATGGGATATGAGTGGAGAAGCCGCTTCAAGAGCTTATCTTGGCTTGCCAGGCGTTCAAGAGGACCTAGTAAAGGCGGTATACAAAACAGGAGTGCCTATAGTCGTAGTCTTAATGAACGGTAGACCACTATCGATTACATGGATAGCAGAGCATATACCTGCCATTGTAGAGGCTTGGTTCCTTGGCATACAAGCAGGACGTGCAATAGCAGACGTCCTCTTCGGAGATTATAATCCTGGAGGAAAGCTACCTGTGACATTCCCACGCACAGTAGGTCAAGTACCGATCTATTATAACCATAAGAATACCGGTCGTCCTCCAGATCCGAAAGATAGATTTACCTCAAAATATATAGATGAGGATTACAAGCCACTCTTTCCATTTGGACATGGACTAAGCTATACTACATTTAGCTATAGCAATATAGAAGTCGAGCCCAAGGAAGTCAAACCAGGCGACGTAGTTTTAATTACATTCACATTAACGAACACGGGAGATAGGGAAGGAGATGAAGTTGCTCAGCTTTATATAAGGAAGCCAGTAGCTAGCGTAACTAGACCAGTAAAGGAACTTAAGGGATTCATAAGGATAACATTAAAACCAGGAGAGAGACGCCGGATAACGTTTAAATTACCTACAGAACAATTAGCGTTCTACAATCGGGAGATGAAATACGTAATAGAAGAAGGCACTTACCAAGTGATGATAGGCTCCTCCTCAGAGGATATAAGGCTTACCTCGGAGTTTAGAATAACAAGCACTAAGGAGATAAACCCTAGAATGTTAAAGTTCACAGAAGTTGTCGTGAAGTGAATTATACCATTTACATGTTTATCTACATAAAATACTTGCAATTCTTAAATTATCATAACAAAGAACTTATGTCATTAAAACACAAGCTAATTTAGGGTGATATACATAAAGTGGGCTACACGTACCTTCCCACATATTGATAGAACAGCTTCTGCATGACTTATTAAGAAGTTCATAGATCCTGAGATGGGAGCTACAATAGAGAGATGCTTTATTAAGGATCCTATCTCTATTAAGGCCATTAAAGCTATATTTAATAAGAGAGGGTGTGTAATGAATGTTTATCGCCTAAGGTCATGTTTTCTCGTAGCCTTTGTCATAAGAGCAATAGAAGGCATTACCTTCACTTCTACAAGCATAGAGGAGTAAACATGATTTATATTTTGATAAGAGAAAATTGAAGTTCCGCTAATACTTCATGGATATCTAAATATACTAATTAAAACGAATGAAAGCAACATGCATATGCCTATATATGTGGTAATGATTAAGACTATATCCTTATTGCTTTTAGGATAATCTTTGATTATATATTTTAATGGAAATGAGATAGCTACTGATAATGGCTTAGGTAAGGGCATGAGAAATGGCGTCCTCTTACAATACTCGGAGTAAAGCTCACCATATTTAGCTCTTAGTTCGTTTTCCTCATGAAGAGCAACTCCGATTATTATTGCAGATGAGATTAACCATGGAAGCGTAGGGGGTATTGCAAATGCTCCTCTAACATATGGCTTAAACGCAGTTAAAAGTAGGAGTCCGTAGCTCCACATGAGGAAACCTAGATATTGTGGATGCCTACTATATCTATATATCCAGAAATCAATTATTTTAACCCCCTTAAAACGTCCATATAGCCATGTAGCTACACCTAAGGAGAAAATGAAAATACCAAATCCCATTATGAATAAGGCTAGGGAC
>QMSL01000108.1 GCA_003649665.1 Thermoprotei archaeon
GAACCCGACGGAACAGTTATAATACCGAAAGTACTAAGGAAGTACTTGGAGCCTTTTGATAGCGCTCCTAAAGAGGAGATAAAGCCCGTAAAGCAAAGATGATGACGGAAGAGACGAGCCGATTGGTGATGAACCCACCCTTATCTGACCTCTTAAAGTAAAGATCCCCCATTATAAACCCCCCTATAACATGTTAGGCTTTAGCCTGAGATAAGCATAACGTCACAGATATTTTGCTCTAATTAAACCTACCCAATAGTTCAGAATACCTCAGAAAAACACGGTGACAACCTCACAATCATAAGCATGTAGCCTTCTGCTCCTAAACCTGGGTATGGGTTAAAAGAAATGAACTATTGACTAGATTAGTGTTGCTTAAGAAAACGATGAAGAGCATAGGACACTAAGCGCTCTAAAATGTTAAAGGACTAGGCGCTTCATGTAGTTAATGTAAATTACTGTCTTAATGAAAGTTACATAAAACAAGGTAAAGTATTCACAGTCGCAGATGTAGATGTTTCATTCACCATATGTACTCAGCAAGAGCTTTTCCCAAGAAAAGATGATCTCAAATATATAGTCGTTAGTGGCCTCATGCCCTTGCTGGCGCAATAGTCATAGACATTCTATCCTACTTAAGAGTGTGTTTGTGCCCAAAAATCAAAAAATGAATTTAGCAGACATGATCTCTTCATAGTGGATATAGATAGTGTTGTATGGCGCGGTAACAAAGTAATCGTTAGTAACATTCAGCTCCTAAATACTCTCGTTAAAACGAGGAAAGTCTGTTATCTTCATGATGAACAATTCTACTAGGGATATGTTATCGTATCTAATAAGGTTAAGAGACCCCGGTATCTCAATTAAAAGCGTTAGGCACATACTCACTAGTGCATATGCTACTGCCCTATTCTTACATAAGAGGAACATGGCTAAAGTGTACGTAGTAGGGGAATCTGGTTTAGTAAGCGAACTTCTAGCTCAAGGGATAAGAGTAGTAAACGAGCATTTTTGAACTTCTAGCTCAGGCGTGAAGCGAATCTTGATTTTAGTAAATACGATCTCAGATTCTTTGAACTCCTCCTCTGTACATTCAGATATCCATAATAAAAGACTACAAGATTATATATGCAAGGAGCATACCTGATCTTTATGAGTACTTCTACTTCAATTATCTTAAGTTATGGAAAGATCAAAAAGCGTACTATGATTACTACATACTTCTGATGAACTTCAAGCTCAATAATATGTCGCTATCCCTAATTCGTTAGGCATACTATCATTTCTGAGGTGAATATCATAAGTGAGCAATTGAAAATAGGCATAATCGGTTGTGGCGAAATAGCTGTTCAGGCAGCTAAGGCTATTCATCTTGCGAAGAATGCTGAAATAGGCATTGTTATGGATATACGGGAGCATTTAGCTAAAGATCTAGGCACGAAATATAATGTCCCCTATACTACAGACCTAAATGAAGTGCTCAAGCCGATGTAGATACAGTCTACATAGCCACTCTACATGATACTCATGCTGACTTAACGATTAGAGTTGCTGAAGTTGATAGGCATGTCTTAGTCGAAAAGCCTATTGTAATGAATCTAGGAGATGTAGATCGTATGATAGGAGCGTGTAAGAGAGCTGACGTTAAGCCTTTAGTATGTTTTATACTGCGGTATAGTCCTCCTGTTGTTAAAGCAAAGGAACTCATAGATGCTAATGTGATAGGCGATATAATAGGCATCCGTAGACTTTACTAGATAAGCCTAGTAGCTATTGGGAGGGAGGCTATATCGGTCGAGTTAAGAATAACTGGAGGGCGTATAAGAAGAGGACTGATGGCGGCGTTCTAATAATGAACGTAACTCACAATATAGACTATTTAAGATAAACTACTAGTCTTGAAGTCGTTCGTGTTTATAGTGAATACGACACTTTAGCCATTTCTGTAGAAGTTGAGGACTATATTGTAATCTCTCTTAGATATTCTAATAAGGCCGTAGGTAGCGTAATCGCATTATCTTGCGCTAAGGGCGGAAGAGGGCCTTTTTAGAATGACCCAAGATAAGATCATGGACGATAAGGGTCAGATAATTTTTAAGCGATCTGCTCTTAGTATACGTCACTGAGGATAATGAGAAGTTTCACTTAAAGGGTAATAAATGAAATGAGATAGCCTTAGAGAAAGTAAATCCTCGACAGAAGTATACAGAGGTTGTAGCCGAAGCGATATCATCTGATAAAGAGGTACCAGATATTAGAGATGATGGTAGAAAAGCCCTTGAAATAATTATAGCGGCGTATAAATCCTTAGAGTTAGGAAGACCCGTATATAGCTATTTTCAGCTTTCAGGAATCAAAGAACATGATGTCCGGAGAGGGCGGGATTATAACTACTAACGATCCTGAGTCAGCAGAAATGTATTACTCATTAAGAGAACATGGAAGGATTAGGGACAAGCCCTGGTATTATCACGCTAGATTAGGATGGAATTATAGAATGACCGAGCTTCAAGCAGTAATTTTAAGGGTTCAACAACTTAACTATAATTATCGCTATTTGATTAATTTTTATAGCGAATTGACTGACTTAACATGTAGACGAAACATTTAAATTACTAATCCAGAAGGAATATAATTCATGATGAAACTCCCTTCAGATAATGGTAAGACAAAAATTGGTGTGATATTTTCAGCAGTTCCTTCAAATGCTCCTACATGGCCGCATGCAGGCTATAACTATGAAGAAAGGGCTAGGGAATTAATAACTAAGCTTAAAGAAGCCCTTCCAGATATAGAGTTCAAGTACAGAGTAGTATATTACGTTACAGAATGGCTTAGGCGTTTCGCTACGGACAAATCAAAGCTTCATACCCTAGAGGATATTAAGAAGATAGTACATGAGGAAATGGGAGATGTTATAGGCTTTATCGTATGGTATCTAGGGCTTTGGAGTGCAGGAATAACCCAAGCAGTTGTCGAAGCTAATAAGCCCGTGATATTAGTAGATGATGTCTTCTGCGGTTCCGGAGAATTTATACTGTCCTATGCACAAATTAGAGGAAAAGGCTATAAAGTCGTTAAGATCGCCTCATCGGATTTTAACGATATAGTAAGGAAGGTAAAGCTTTTGCATGTCTTGCAGAAGTTAAGGAATTTAAAGATAATAGTCATAAGGGGAAGTTTTCCAGAATGGTTTGATTCCTATGAGAAGGTTCTCTCCGAGACATTCGGTTCAAAGTTAATACGTGTTACCGTTGATGAACTTTGCAAAGAGTATGAAACTACTGACATCGATAAGGCTAAGGAAATCGCAGATAAATGGATTTCGGAAGCTCAATCAGTAGAGGTTGATAAAGGAGAGATAGTGAAGGCTGCAAGAATGTATTTAGCAATGAAAAAACTTATGAAGAAGTACGATGCAGAAGCTATTACAATAGACTGCTTCCCGCCAGGGCATAAGGGTTTGCCAGCATATCCATGTCTAGGCTTTTTCCAATTACTAAATGAAGGGTATATTGCTACATGCGAGGCAGATTTAGACTCATGTATAACTCAAGCCGCAATACAATTCTTAACTGGAAGACCAGGATTTGTATCTGATCCTGTAATAGATCAGGGAAAAGGTCAGATAATCTATGCTCACTGTCTAGCGCCAGCTAAGGTTTATGGCAAGGATGGACCAATGATGCCTTACAGAATTAAAACGCACTCTGAAGAGAGAGCTGGCGTTTCAGTACAGACGTACTGGCCTGTAGGAGAGCCTATAACTACTGTAAAGTTCAATATAGCTCAAAAGGCCATGAGCATACACTCTGGGAGAATCGTAAACAATGTGGAAGATAAAAGAGCATGTAGGACTAAAGTAGCTGCAAAGGCCAATGTAAACGCAATTATTGAAAGATGGGAAGCCAGTTTTGGATGGCATAGAGTAAGCGTAGTTGGTGATTATAGAGAGGACTTTATAGATCTAGCTAAACTATTAGGTTTCAGAGTAATAGAGGAGGATAAGCCCGTTTAGTACGTTAACTTATATTGTTTTTATTGAGGAACCATCTAATGGGCGTTTTCAAGGTCGTTACAATAATCCTTCTGGTCATATTTATTCTTAAGTATCTGTACGTCTATCTATCAGGCCTATTCAATAGCAAGAAGCATAAGCGTGGTGAATACTGAGATAAAATCTATTCAAATAAATATTGATCTAGAGCTATATCCTAATATCCGCCATATATAATGCCGAGTAATAAGATATGTTATCTTAACGATACCCTTTACAATTAGAAATCCTATAGATTTTTCTATAAAAATAGAGGGCATTCATTACAAGGTCTATATAGAGGGCATATACGTAGGCAAGGGTAGTAATGGCAAGTTCGTGATAATGCCAGGTTCTCAGAAGAATGCTCCTCGTTATCTATAAGCACAGGTGAACTGTCTAATGTTCTTAAAAAAGCTGATAAACTATGCAATTAAAAATGGCTTCGGAAATATAACGATACACTATAAGATCGAAGGCACAATTAATTATTCCAATAAAATTATGCAATATCATAAAACTCCTTATAAAGGTAGCAGGGCCTTTTGATTCACAGGGTACGTATACGTATGTACTTAAGATGCCAAAAACGTATAGGTTAACTGAAAGACATGGTTTTGTTTACATAAAGGCTGCAAAGAGAAGTCCTTTCCACTAAACTCATTTAACAGTAACGGTAAGAAACATTATCTAATAATGTTCCTTATGGCTTAGTAATACTATTTTACAATATGCAGTTTTAAGCCAGCTATTCGTTCGTAATGTCTCTTGTCTAACGTTACAAGTTCTGCCTTTAATACAATCGTCGTAGCGGCAATAATCACATCTGAAAACGGAATTATGTTTCCCTTCTTACGGAGAGACACGTCAATTTCTAATGCTTTGAGAAGAACCTCTTGTGAGACGTTATAGATTATTCCTAGCTTCTCAATGGCGCTCTTTCTCTCACTAATATCCCTTCCCAGATACTTGTGACCGTAAAGATATTCATAGAGAACTATCCATGGTATGTAGATCATCTTATATCTCCTCAGTATATATTCCAACAGCCTTTCATTACCTCTATCGAAGATGTTTATTATCACGCTAGTA
>QMSL01000109.1 GCA_003649665.1 Thermoprotei archaeon
TCGTTCACATCCGGTGCTCTAGGAGGCCAGCCATAGATCTCTTTAATTATGAAAGGAACAGCCTGTGGTGCTATCACGCCCTTTTCTGTCACAATAAGGTCTATGTAATCAGATGGCGTAAAGTCAAGGACAGGAACGTATATACTTACATTAATACTTTTTAGCTCATTAATTACCGATTGGGAAAACATGAACTCCGGACTTGCCCTTTCTTCTTCAATAAGCTCTCCAAAGAAGGTCTCGGGTGAGAACTTCAAGATACTACTTATAGCAAGGACTCGTACTCTTGCTTCATGAGCTGTTAAGGCTAGGATGGACGTGCCAACCTTCCCTACTAACGCACCATTAGCAGCGATACTTTCAGCTCCTATGAATACTTTATCTACTTCCTTCATGAAATAACGTATTGCTGAATCAACAAAAAGTACTACCTCTATCCCTAAGTTATCTAAGGTCTCTGCCATTTGAATTCCATTTGAGAAGGGTCTAGATTCTGCGATGTATACTTTTATATCCTTACCATCCCTTACTGCTCTCCTTATCGCGAAGAGTACAGAAAGACTGAAGGCATTTGTCATTATTGAATCACCTCTCTCAATTCTCTTAGAGGCTATAATTGATAGCGCTTGAAGGGATGTTATGATCTCACGTCTTAGCTTTACAATTTTCTCCCTCATGTATTTTGTCAGATCTGGCATATTCAGACGTCCTTCTCGTTCACTTATATACTCAATCATAGAGAGTAGAAGTTTCCTAATGACATTATGTACTAATGTCGCTGAGCGTCTTGAGGAAATCACGTTTCTTAGATAGCTGGTTATAAGTCGAGCAGGATAGCTTCCACTTTCCTCAAACAATTTCAGAAGTTCATCCATACGCGTTAATGCTATGAGGGCTAAAGATGTAGAGCTAAGTAGTTTACCCTTTTCATTGAGCTCATTCATCATCTGGGAGAACTTCTCCTTTATCCTAACTCTTCCCATAAGGATACTATCCCATAATACTGGTACTCTCTAAACCTTAAAAGTATTTATCCCTCAGTAAGACCTAACACTCTTTCTAGCTCATTAATGATCACTTCTATATCTACAACCCTTAATCCTGGAGTATATATTACTAGGCCTCCACGATTATCTATTTTGCATGTTACACGCTTTCCGAACTGAGGAAGAAGAGGAGTCACGAACGTAAGGGATTTTATCTCGTGCGCCGAGCTCTTTATTAAATCATATATCCGTAATGTATCAAGTCCTTCCTTCTTTATGGATATCTCCTCGAGAACTGAGCCCTCTAGACTTGCTCTCTTAAAAGTAGCTCTTATTATGTTCCCAGATACCTCATATTCCTTTGATGTGACCCATTTTTCAATGGCAAGAACATAGTCACGTTCTAAGTGGAGGGGGGTAACGCTAGATACGTCATTAAATAACCTTAAGGATACGAGCTCTCCTATAGCCCTTGATATACGCCTACTAGGCGAATCGAATACAAGGAGGAGGCCTGAGTGAACTCTTATCCAAACTGGATGCTCCACTGTTACTGGATAGTCCTCCATCCTGCGCTCTCCTTTGACTACATAGCGTACCTTAGCTAGATATGTGTAAGAGAACATGAAGCGAGCATCTCTGCTTGTAGTCCTCTCTAGAATCAGTCTTGCATCGAGATCCCTTATTATCTTCCTTAAGGCCTCTATTCTCCTTAGCGAAGCTTTATCATTTATTTCCTCAAAATACCTAAGTAACTCTATTAGTGAAGCTTCTTTTAGCTCGCTAGCTATGCCCTCAGGGCCAAGCTTCTCAAGTTTGGCCTTTGGTATTCTAAAGAGACCTATGGTTCGAGGCAATTGGTCCCCTAGTAAGTTGTTATAGAATCATAGTATAAAGGTGTATCTTTTAAGACGAATTCCTAAATCATTTACATTATTCAGGATAATAGGGAACCTTCCTAAAGAGCTTACGCTTGTATATTACACAATTGGTACATACATGAACGGGCTTATTAACACACAATACTGCATGATTCTCACATATGTAACGACCACATACAGGACATTTAATAGCGTGTCTACTACACAGAGTAGTTCCACATATGTAGCACTTATATGCATGTTCCTTACATACAACTGAACCACACTTACTACACCTATTTGCATGTTCAGAACATAGTATGGCTCCACAATCAGCACACTTAAGTGCATGCATGTCACAAACTGGCTTACCACATGTTATGCATATTGGGAGTCCCTCATATTTCCTTAAGTCATTAAGCGTAACCATAACATCAGCTCCACATATAGTACAACGGCCAATAATAAAGACGCTCTTGTAGGGATCAAAAACGGCTTTTATCGACCCTCCCCTATGACCTATCTCCATGGCGTACTTAACTTTAGTTATGTATCCTCCTCGTTGCACCTTAACCTCAGGACTTATGGTTAGCTCCACTATGGAGCCGTTAAGCATAGCTTTATACTTTTGCTTTATTAATTCTATTTTCTCTCTTGTAGTAGCCTCCAGAGTCTCTAACTCTTCTCTCATCATCCTTAATTTAGCCTTAAGTTCTGCTATTTCTGCTTCTAGCTCTCGTTGTTCCTTCTGAATCCTCCTATACTCATTAGCAATGGCCCCTAGCTTTATCCTTCTTTTTTTCAATTCCTCTTTAAGTCTTGCTATTTCCTCCGCTCTAGCCTTGATCAACTTATAATCGCTCTCCTTAAGCTTAAGCTCAGCTTCAAGAATTGGTATTTTATGTAATATCTCCTCTCTTCTTATCTTCATATCTAAGTTCACTTCTTCTATTTCCCTATTCATTCTACGTAATATATTCTGCCTTACCTCCTCCTTCATCTTCTCTAGCTCACGCCTCGAAAAGACTATCCTGTGTAAAATTGGCGAATAGAAAGCTCTTATCTTGAATCTCGACTTAAGTAGTTCGCTTAATAACTCATTATGTTTGAAAGGCTCTATCTCATCGACTTTATATTCACCAAAATCTAACTCCTTTAGTCCTATTATGTCGTCGTTATTAGAGAGCACACGGAAGTTGTTTCCATCATAGAATACCGTGACAACTCCTCTATGCTCTATAGGTGATTGTTCTACTGAGACTGAGACGTGATAGAGTACTTTATACAATGGTAGCTTCGTTATGATTACGTTAAGCGATAACACTTTTACGTTAAAATCGCGTAACCTTTCCATAAGTTGATCGGGTAGTATCTTAGGCTTAAAGGAGAGAAGTTCAAGTTCCTCTTCTATAGCTAAACTCTCGTCTTCAGAGTTGCATATAAGTTCCTTTTCTGAGACTCTACTTTCCTTTTCCTCCCTTACTTGAAAGCTTACTACATACCTTACATTATCCCTCTTCTTCTCTTGAGCACCTTTCTCAGTAATAAGGTACTTCTTCATGAGCTTACTTATTTCCTCAGGCTGAAGAGGTCCCCTGTGATATGTCATAAGCCATCTAACTTCTATCACTTCACTCTTTCCCTTTTCATAATTATGATAGAGGAACATACGAGGTCTTAATCTCATTACAGTATTTGCAACGTCGAGAGTGAGCTCTAGTCCTCTCCTTACCTTATCAACATCTTGCCTTGTGGACAGTCTGCCTATGAACCTATGATTCGCATTGGAGAGAAGCTTATAGTCTACATCAGAAGGATTTTGCGTGGCTAGTAAGCAACCTAGACCAAATGCTCTTCCTTGCTTAACTAATAATAACAGTGTGGTTTTCGATGGAGGCTTACTAACAGGTGGTGCAAAGCCTACCAACTCGTCAAAATATAATACAAACCTAAGACTTGAAACACCTCCTTTCCTTAATAACCATCTGTATAATTCGTTAAGAAGCGCGCCTACAAAGAATTGTTTTTCCTCCATAGTAGTCATGAAGCGCAAGTCTATTACGGATATCTGGCCCTTCGTGTAGAAATACTTGTCAAAATCTATTGGTTCGCCTTCTAACCAGACTTTATAAGCTGGATGGGACAATAGCACATTTAAGTTACGCGCTAACTTTAGCCTTGATCTCTCAGGCAGGAAGGCATCTATGGTTAAGCTTCCAATTTTATTAAAGGGTGGATTTATGACTTCCTCAATTAACGTCTCTATATCTATGCCCTCGCCATTTATCCAATGATGTTCTATTATCTTAGAGAGGAATGCATGTTCTTGAATATTCTTATCAGAATATCCGGCAAGCCTTATTAGGAGTGAAACCATGCTATCGATAACATCATAAGCCACTGAAGGATTTTCCTTAACGAGTCTATCGAAATTGGGAAGAGGATCGAGGTTGGGCCTTATGGATAGAGGAATTCCATAAGCGCTCCTCGGAGTATATATCACGACATGGACATCATTTACGTAGGCTTTCAGTTTATCCCTTGAAATGCCCCATTTCTCAAGTTCCTTTAGGTATTTCTCCTTCAAACGCTTAGCATACTCGTCAGGATCAATGCCCATTTCTTCCGCTTCAACGTCAGACCAAGGTCTAAATTCGAGGTCTTCAGATGCTATTGCTAAAGTTCCTATATCTCCTTTTGGATCTATGGCAACAATGGGATATCCTATGAGAGCAAGCTCCTCCACAAATGCCTTACATAATACTGTTTTACCCGAGCCAGTAGCACCTAACACTATTGCGTGCTTTGTAAGAGTATCAGAATCAATTGTAAATTCTCCATTACCAACCACTCTGCCTACACTAATCTCGGGCATTTTGTGCTTTACCTCCTTGAAAACTATGATGGCACTACTAAGTACTCTCCCCTTCGCCTAATATATGTATATCCCAACATTATGCCTCCGATTAATCCTACTACCCCCGCAATTGCCGTAGCTAAAGGCCAGTACTTCCTTAACCTTGAATATTTAGATAATACGTCCTCGTATTCTTCAATAAGGCCAGTATACCTATTTAATAATTCCTCATAGCTATCTCTCAGCTCGTTGTAATCGCTTAATAGTTCTAAGTACGTTGCGTTTAGCAAGTGCAATTTCTCCATTAATATATTGTTTTCTGTCGCTAACTCTGTGTTATTTGCGATTAACTCATTGCATATCCTCTCCAATACTACCAATTGTGAGACTACCCGTGTGTAGTTGTTTAATAGCA
>QMSL01000110.1 GCA_003649665.1 Thermoprotei archaeon
TAAGCTTATACACATCATCTATATCACTTAAGATAGGCTTTACCCAGGGCATGTTGTCTCCTTTCACTATTATTTCACAGCCGAAAGCAGAGGGTATTATTCCAACCCCATAGTTTGGCCTAATTGTTAACATTGCATCGTCCTCTATTTTGCTATGGACATAAACTTGGGCTAGTTGGTTTATTAACATTTTACGCATGTCGTAGAACTCCTCATGGTAGCTAAATCTCGGCCAGTCGTTAGGAGTTGGGGTATCGACTATTATTGGTAAGAAATCCACATCCTCGTAATTCCAAACTGAAATTAATCGCTCCTCAGCTCGTCTGAGGGCATCTTCATTTATCTTGATCTTGCGTAAGAGATCCATCATCTATATACTTTATATTCATCAATGAAATTTAAGTAAAAGGTGCTTAAGGTACCTAGTATTTTACAACCATTGTAACTTTTACATTTTTCTTCTCGCTTCTGATCCTCATTATAGGAGCGGGATCATTTATTGTAATCTTAGCTGGAACTGTAACCTCATAGGATTTAGTAATGTATATGCCATCCAAGGCCTCAGCTATCGAGGATGCTTCATCTATATTGAGCTTAATGATATTACCATACCCGGATATCATTAATGTAATTCGAGTTGCCTCTGAGACATCATACCATTTACTTACGTTCCCTCTTTCAGAAGATAGTATGGTATCCCTCATTACACCATACGTTCTTGGATCGAATATGCGGATATCATCTAGGTATACTGCATGAATCTCATGACGATATCCTTCTCGTCCGGTTTCAGGCCTTGTACTCCATGTGTCTCTAAAGCATGCTACTAATAGCTTTGGCTTTCCATCAGGATATGTCGTATAATGAGGATGACCTATCTGAATATACTGTGAGTGAAATGGAAGAATAGATTGTAAGTACGCTACAAGGAATCCTACATTAAACTCTACGCCGGGTTCCCTATGATGGGCAAAATCAGCCGTTGATGGGCCTAGCCCTATCTTTACCTTCCATTGACCGAATTCATCGCTCTCATAGAATAGAGCGATCCTCGGAAGTAGTGTCAAGTCACATACATCATTCGCGAATCCATGTTGAAAGGCATATCCTTTATCTAATATTAGTGAGACGTGCGTTGGAGAGTCCACGTTATCGAAATATCCAAGTTTGACTAGATTGCCCTTAGGGATAGTGGTTAATGCTTGATGCTCTCTTCCATAAGCACCTATCGGAGCTATCGGAAATCCATGATCTCCAGATTCAGAGTATACCTCATGATAGGAGCTTAAATTCCATTCTTCATCGAAGTAAAAAATATAAGCATGCTTACCTATTGACAGTGTCATTATGTATTCTCTCTTTGCCGCATTAAAAACAGCACGTACTGCGCTCAGGTATAGATCACGTTTCATAGGGACTAAGATAGGTGTCCCTTTAAGCGATAATTCTTTAACCGTAGCACGTTTGACCAATTGTTTAGCATTTCTCAGATCCACTGTAAGGTCTTTCTCCATTGGAGCTACCCATACCTCTCGTAATGGTTTGGCTGGATCCTTTTCTCCTAAGAATAATAGATAATAGCATGGTTCAAATGGGTTATATACTATACAAGGGCTACCTACATCTCCTCGTAACTCGGGTTTAGGTAAATTGTATGGCTCCATTACGGGAACTATCTCCATACCTCCTCCCTAATGATAATTTCTGGAGTAATGATGTTAACGTTTTCTCCTCGTTGCATTGACAGATGTCGACATAAGAGATCTTGCCGCTAGCATACTTTAATACTTCAATATCCTATCTAAATGCTTAAAGTTCTCCTTTCTTATTGGATACTTCCCTACTTTCTTGGCATACTCCACTTCATACTTAAGCTTTTCAGGAGGAACTCCGGTGTAGGTCTCGCCACCATTATCAAATATATAACCTCCCCCAGGGGCTGCATAATATATACACTTTTCTATTTCCATCTCTATTTTCTCGTAAGAGTTACTTAAAAGAACCCGCCAGTTAGCGTTTCCTTTAAATACTATCTTTCCTTTAAGATCCCTTGAGATTATTCGTATGTCATTCTCAACGCCTACATCTGCGAAGTTAAGGCGGTATACGTTTACTAGAATATCTGTGATGTGATCCATGTGCGAGTCCATATGTAAGGCACGATATCTTTTGCCGAAGAGCTCATAGAGTCTTAAATTATATGGTAATGCGAACTTCTCATAGAGTTTCCTGCTAAGATAGCCAGCATGATCATCTGGAAGACCTAATGATCCAGGTTCCGCGCCTGTTATATCATAATAAAACTCCTGGAGGGCTATAAAGGTTTCCTCAAGTTTTCTAAAGAGTTTATGCATTTCATTTGGGTACTTGTAAATCCAGGTATATAGCCTTCTAGGTCCCATTAATGATCCAGCAGCAGATACTGGCGGATGTATCTGTAACCTCCCGCCAACTGGCAGATTGCCATAATTATCTTTAACTAATTTCCTAAATCTCTCGAGTCTTCTATAATACTCCTTGATTCCTTTGTGAGAGTAGGGATCAGGTACTTCAAGCTCATCTATATCTTCTAGCCTT
Source organism: Thermoprotei archaeon (assembly GCA_003649665.1). Classification (GTDB taxonomy): domain Archaea; phylum Thermoproteota; class Thermoprotei; order QMSL01; family B3-G16; genus B3-G16. The sequence goes on from QMSL01000110.1 coordinate 2,578, forward strand.
TTTATACGAGGTACTATCCATGGACTCTGCCATGGGTTCCTCTCGTCTGGCATGACTATATCGCAGTTGAATACTATTCCCTCAGCAATACTACCGATGTCAAGTTGTACTCCTATATGGGCTAAGTCATCCTTAAGCCATCTCAGTCTCCACTTAATACCTTTGATTTGAACCTCTAACATAACGCCTAAGTTATTGTAATACTCCGCAAGAGTATAGCCGAATATCTTGGCATAATAGGGACCGCCTACGTCAATGATTATAGGCACTCGATCTGCTTCCTCGAAATCATACGCTTTTTCCAGACGTTTTCTATTTTCTTCAATTAATCTTCTATATTTGTCGAGATTGAAGGGCTCCACGACTATCTCACGGATACCTCTATTTTAAAGAAATTATTAAGGTTTATATTTACTTCCTATTATAACATCAGACGTCTAGCTTAGCGTCGATGTTGAGTTAAGAAGAGATAATGAAGAGATAGCGATGAGAACGAGGTGAGAACTCCATGTGTAGAATGCTGGGAATAATATCAGCAGAACCTATAAGTCCATACAAATACCTAGTTCAAGATGAGTGCTCACTTTTGGTACAAGCTGAAAAAGGAAGGCAAGATGATGGATGGGGTATAGGATATTATGTAAATGGAGAGCTTATCGTCTTCAAAAGTCCAAATACTGTCTATAAGGAGAGAGATCTCTTCATAGAGAAGGTAAGGCAGGTGAAGTCTAACATAATAATCGCTCATGTAAGGAAAGCTAGCAATCCTAGGAATTTACCTAAGGAGAGGCTGATTTCACTTGAGAATACACAACCATTCTCCTATGAGAACTACGTGTTCGCTCATAATGGAACAATATATTATCCTGACGAGGTACTGGAGAGGCTTGGAAATCTCCGTACCCTAGTTAGAGGAGTGAACGATAGTGAGGTATACTTTGCCTATTTAATCAAGGAGTTCATCAGACACCATGATTTCGTCATGGCAGTTAAGGCTGTAAAGAAAGGACTTTGGGAAATATTGCATAACGTTAGAGTACGACGATATGATGTTCCCTATAGCAGTCTTAACGTCATATTCAGTGATGGGCGTAACATGTACGCTATGACGCATTATGTAAAGGGTGAGAACATAAAGGCGATATGTTATAAGGACACTCCTTACTTCAATATGGCATTTTACTATGATGGAAAGATGCTAGTCGTATCCTCAGAGAGAACAAATAATAGCGCAGGATGGCAAGTGATGAACAATAATGAAATCCTAATAGCAAGTATTCAAGATGGTAGGGTAAAGTACCATATAGAGAGGCTTGAATAAACATCCTATAGCATACTGAGGGTAATTCATGCTAACGATATGGCGCTAAGTATATTATGCATTGCTTAGGTTTGCTATTGAATTAAATAAGGGGGAGGCTGTAAATATGACTAGTACCCTAAATGTATTTGTGAAGGCATTTGCTACCGTTTTTACAGCCGAGTTAGGCGATAAGACTATGCTTGCTACAAGCATGATAGTAACAATGTTTAAAAAGGTGTGGCTAGTGCTACTAGCATCCCTGCTAGCATATGTTACCGCCAATGCCCTTCCCCTACTTGCTCTTGCATTTGTCGTCAATGTAATGAGTACTTATATAAGCTTGATACGTATTATTGTCGGCTTAGGGTTCACGATAATAGGCGCCTTGTTTCTATTAACTAAGGGTAAGGAAGAAAGAATTAACATAAGCGGGCATACTTCCGTTCTATCCTATTACATACTAGTAATGTTATCAGAACTTGGTGATAAAACGCAACTAGCCACTATAGGCGTTGCTGCAGAGACTGGTAATGTTTTCGTAACTTTCATATCTGGCTCATTAGGATATCTTATGGCAAACCTTATGGCATCACTTATAGTGATTAGGTTTAGTAAGAGAGTAAAGTTTGAACTCCTAAGAATGATTGCGGGTATTGTCTTTGTTATTATAGGTATTATGACGCTTATTAAAGCCCTAGGGTAAGGAAAGCATAAGTATGAGAGCGAGAGAGCTCACATTGGCATCCTTGATGTCTATAGTTACAGGTCTAAGCGCGCAGTTGTGCATATACATTGGGCCCATACCTTACACTCTTCAGAACTTTGGCGTAGTCCTTTCGGGTCTTCTTCTTACGCCGAAATATGCCATGCTCGCTCAATCAATATATTTATGGTTAATCGCAGTAGGTGCTCCTTTAGGAGCTGGGTTTAAGGGCGGCGTTAATGTATTCTTAGGACCAACAGCAGGCTACTTAATGGCATTTCCCATTGCCGCATATTTAACAAGCATTTTCTCACGCCCATTATTGAAAGAAGGGAATAGAATTAAAGCTTGGTTAGTCTGCACCCTAACTACATCCGTAATATACATCCTTGGCATCACATGGCTTTATTTTTGGCTAGAACGCTTTAACGGAGACATAATGATGTGGATGTA
>QMSL01000111.1 GCA_003649665.1 Thermoprotei archaeon
AACTAGTAAAAGGCATGTTTAAGGAATGGTGGGAAAATGGCGATAATATACTAATACAAGTCATAACGCCGCGCACTGGTTTTGAGGAACAATGGTATAATTGGGATACCTGGCTCTTCATGAAGAATCTAGATAACTTTAGAAAAGTAGTCAAGCATTTTATTAAATGGTGTGAAATGACGTACTTCGGTGGAGCTGCATATCCCAACTTATGGATAAACTTTGGTCCAGGGATCTTAGCTGCCTTTCTAGGAGCACCATTAAAATTTACAGGAGATACTGTATGGTTTGGGGCCTCTCATGATCCAAGCTACTCTAAAAGTCTTGATGAACTCCTAAAAGGCCTTGAAATCGATAAATCAAACATATGGTGGAAGAGGGTAAGAGAAGCAACAAAGATCGCTTCGGAAATGAGTAGAGATAAGTTCATAGTGGGAATTACTGATATAGGCGGCGTAGTTGACGTTTTAGCATCGTTAAGGGGTACGCTTAATCTACTTAAAGACATGTTTATAAGACCTAATGATGTAGAGAAGGTCATATGGAATATCTTTGAGATATGGCATTGGTGCTATGATGAGCTGTGTAAACTAATAACTCAGGAGGGTACATCAGCGTGGATGGGATTATGGTGCCATGAGAGGTGGTATCCAATACAATGCGATTTCGCTTACATGCTCTCGCCAAGGCTCTTCAGGAGATTTGTATTACCTCATATAATTGAACATTGTAAGCTTCTGGATCACGTAATATATCACCTCGATGGTCCTGGAGAATTACCTCATGTGGATATGCTACTTAGCATAAAGGAGCTTGATGGTATTCAATGGGTACCTGGAGCCTCTATGGAATTAAGTGGTTATCATTGCGGCTCTCCTAGATGGCTTCCTCTGTATAGGAAAATATTAAAAGCTGGAAAAAGGCTTGTAATAGCTGTCCCCCCTAATAGCATAGACTTTCTCTTACGTGAGCTTCCTCACAGAGGCATTCTATTTCAGACATACTGTAAGACGGAGTATGAGGCGAAGAAACTGCTCAAAAAGTATGGTATCCTATAATACTTCCCTCCTAATAATTTCTACCAGTCTCTTCATGTCTTCTTCACGTATTTTACCCTTAACCGTGTCGAAGTTATATAGAACCTCATACCCTAGTTCTTCAAGCTCTTTTCTAAACCTTAATGAATAGTTCATTTGAAGATCTGATGTAGTAAAGCATATTACCTTTAACCTTTTTCCTCTGAACAACTCTATGAATGTTCTAATTACTGGTGTTATCGTGTTGTACCATATAGGGGAACCTATTATAAGGCAATTGTACTTATCAACATCTATTTTCACCTCTATATCGACCTTACGTTTAATTAAAGTATCGTAGAGTAATCTTGGATTTAAATGTAGAAGATACGGCATGTACTCCCTTCTCGCTCTCAGTTCGTACATATCAATTATATGCCCAAGGGACTTTACGCTCTCATATATGCATTGTGCTACCCTACGTGTTCTCCCCGTCTTGGAATAATATACTAATGCTATGCGCATCACTATCATTAAACTCCTAGGAGATCATTATATAAAACTTAGATCTACATCTCACAATACTTAATTAGATTCATCTCGCCTTAAATTCTAGGATGGGAGTTGACTGGACGTTCTTTGCAATAAGGCCGAGCATAGTGATTAGTTCCCTATGCTATTCGATCTTCAGGGTAGAGCCTTATAGCATTTGCACATATCAATGCATATATTGTTATGCTAGGTGGTATCGAAGGAACATGTCGAGATACGAGGTTCTAAAGGAATGGAAGAAACTCGTCGAAAAGCTGAGTAGAGCAGATATCCCACCGCCATATTTTCGACTCTCAACATTAGTGGAACCATTCCAGGAGTCCTTGGAATCAAAACACTATACATCATTGGAAGTCATGAAGTTAGCTTGTAAGTACAAAGTGCCACTGGTTATAAACACGAAGTCAACGCTTATAAGGGAGAGCCCGTGGATTGATGTGATATTATCGCTTGCTGATGAGGGACTTGTCCTCGTGCAAATAAGCCTTATAACTAAGAATGATGACCTTTCAAAAATCTTAGAGCCCAATGCTCCCACTCCTGAAAGTAGACTTAAGGTAATTGAAGAGCTTAGAGAGCACGAAGTCCCGGTCGTAGCTAGAATACAACCACTAATACCGGGAATAGAAGATCAGCAATTAGAGGTTACTGATATGGCATTAGACCATGGCTCGTTAGGTATAATTGTAGAACCTCTAAGGGAAACTAAGGACGGCGTAATTAGGATAGCTAAAGTGTTAGGAGAGGAACCTCGTAGATATTTAAGAGAGTATCAATGGGAACCTTATCCTTCATCATTGAATAAATCTAATATCTTTCGTCCAGGACTAGAATGGCGTAAGGGGATATTTACTAAAATCGCTCAGCTAACGCTTAAGTACGGAAGGATCATGTCTATCTGTAAAGATGGCATATGGTACAACTTTTCACATTATGGTCTAGACTGCTGTCAGGCATGGCATATGAAATCGAATTACTCCATAAGGAGAACGCTCCATGAATACTTAATGAAACCAGAAGATATCCCTAAGCATATTCATTTAATGGATAATGACGATTTCATGAAGTATCCAAGACCTATAAGAAGGGCCCTTAAGTTGCATCAAAATAAGCTTAAGAAAGTTCTTAAAAGAAAGGATCTCCTTACTAAATTCATGATTTCATAGCTTACATCTATGGTCCTCATAATTATATCGTTTCCTCTAATTGCCTCATGAACTTTATGTTATCCCTCAGCTTAGCGATAGTATCTCCGGATGAGAAGTCCTCAAAGGAAAGCCATCCCTTATAGCCCACTCTCTTTAATGCTTTAAGTACATCTCTCCAATTGACCATTCCTTCTCTTAACGGGCAGTGCATTGACTTCCATACCTTCGCTCCATGCTCTTCGCCTACTATGTACCAACATGCATTTTTAACGTGTACATGCGCTAGATAGGGCCCTAGTAATTCTAGCCCCATCTGCCAATTCTCATATCCCTCGTGCATCATGTTTCCAGGATCATATATCACGCCAACGTATTCTGGATCGAAATTAGATACAAGCCTATACGTTGCACTAGCACTCGGGCAAATAGTCCTCATATGGATCTCTATGTTACATCTAACACCGTACTTTTTCGCAAGCTTCTCAACGTCTCTATATTCTTTAACAGCCTTAGCGAAGAGTTCATTATAGTTAACACTACCATCATATCTAGGAACCCCAACTCTTATTTGAGGGCATTCCATTATTTGAGCTGCCTTTAGTGCTCTCTCTATATCCCTCCTATTAGAGTCGCAACGAAGGTATGTTCCTAGCGCCACTATCTTGATATCGTAATCATCGCAGAGCTTCTTAGCTCTACGGGCCTCTTCGAGTATTCTTGCAAAATCAAGAGTTGCTCTATTCCCGGTCCAATAGTTGATTTCCTTTATCTCAGATGGGACCTCGGCTACTCGCCATTCAATCCCTTCGTATCCAAGTTCCGAGAGGACCTTAGGAACATCATCTACAGTTAGGTCGGGAGTCATTACCGTAAATACAGAGTACTTAAAGAGACCCATTTTTACCACCTAAGTGTTATCCTTCACTAGTCAGGTATTTATCCAAGAATATTATTGCTGGCATAACTATCTTTAAAATATCCTCTATGCTCCTTATTACATGACCCATATCCGGTACTACGTGTAGCTCGAACGTCTTACCTAATTCAAGTAGTTTCATTACGTAGCGCAGTACTGGTCTGAGTGGCGTTCTTGTATCATTCTGTGGATGGATTATGCAGAGTGGAACTTTAAGTCGCTCAGCGAAATGTATGGGCGATCTATCCTTCCATAGATCCCTCCGACCACCAAATAGCGTATCTATGAACTGCCTAAAGAACGCATCACTTAACTTATACGATTCCTCCCAATCCACAATCCCAGCACCAGCAACCCCTGCATCCCATACTTCAGGTCTCTTAACGGTTGCTAGAAACGTCATATAACCTCCATAGCTATAGCCCATCACTGCTATCCTTGATGCGAGTCCACTCTTCCTTGCCCACTTCGCGGCATTAACTACGTCATCTAAGTCCCCTCCTCCAGGATCTCCGATATCCATTCTTCTGAAATTCTCTCCATAACCTGTTGAGCCACGGAAGTTCGGAGCCACTACGTGATATCCTGATACGACAAGCGATGCTATTAGTACATTCCATCCATCTACGACTTCTGCCCATGGACCTCCATGTACATAAACTATGGTAGGCCCAGGCTTAGGAGCGACATTACTCTCGATAACATAAGTTGGTATCTTGATTCCATCAGAGGATTCGTATTGGATGAAGCTAACCCTTCCGAATCTTGAAGCTACGTCCTCAGGCAGTTCAGCGCTAAGTACAACTCGTCTCTTTCCTGTCTTAAGGTCTACCTCATATACCTTAGGAGGACTTGTTAATGAGGAATGCGTTATATAGACCTTTTCATAGAATACTGCCATGTTACTGGAGAATCCCTCAGGCATTGGTACTTCCTTTCCATCAACGAATGCCTTAGTCCTTCCATTTCGCTTCCCTATGAACCATATCCTCCCATCTTCGGTCCAGTTGAAATTAACATATTCCACGAAATCATACTTTTCGTAGTCATTATAAGCAAACTTAGGTTCCTCTAATTCCTCCTTAGAGAGGTTATATATCATTAATTTTTCATTACCGAATGCCGTAGTTGCGAAGAGTACTAGATCTCCCTTCACTTTAGGCGCCTTATTAACGGATCCATCTTTGGGCGTATAAACCCTGAATTCTCCCCTCTTTATGTCATATATGAATATCTCATACGCTCTGGGGTCTCCTTTGAATATTCCCTGTCCTACTATTTTACCATCATTATAGTCTGTTACAAATAGCAAGGCATTTACTTCATGCACTTTTTCAGCGCTTCCATCAGGTCTAAGTAGCCATAACTCCATACCCTTTTC
>QMSL01000112.1 GCA_003649665.1 Thermoprotei archaeon
CTCCTTCTAAGTCTTGTGAAAAGCACATCAGGGTCGCTTTCGATAAGTGTTAATAACCACTCCTCCTCGTATTTTCTCCACATGATCCAAAGTAACGTCTCCTGTGCTGGCGTGAACTCTCCTGTATCTATTAGATCCTCTGGTCTAAGTTTCCTTATATTTATCTTAAGGGGATAGGCCTGCACTTCCCTAGAGAACTTAACTTCATTGAAGATGAATTCATACCTATAAATGCAAGGTTCATTAACTTTAGGAGTTATGTAGAAAAGGCTTTTTTCAGCATATTTACTATGTATTAATCCTAACGTACTACTGCTTGCTCCTTCAAAGTATTCGCTTTCTGTATCAACAATAACCATGGAGTATCTATTTTCATGGTTCCTCATGATGTTCCATGCTATCACCTTACCTACGTTTGTTTTCCCTCCTCCCGTAATCGATACTATAAGTAGATGATGGGGGAACGCATCCTCTCCCTTTATCGTAACCTTCTTCTCGGCGACTTTATGCCCCATTCTTACATATCCTAATTCTATATCTCCTTCATCCAGCTTAAGTTTTGAAAGAGTTTCCTCATCCATCTCCTCTACGGGCGAAAATATTCTAGGAACTGACGATGGACTTTGTAAACGTCCCTCGGATATCTCTGCTATAATTACTCCTATCGCGGTATCGTAATATTTAAGTTGCCTATCAAATATCCTCATTTGAGAGTCCACCATCTGGACTAATGATAATCGAGATAACTCCAATGGATCGAAAAGCATTATGGGCTTAAAGTCAACTACTCTTATCACATAAGTCACTCCATTGGACGACCTGACCTTATATAGGTCTCCTCTTTCTACATTAACGTTCTCGGCAATTCTAAACACAACTTTATTGCTTTCAGTCCAAATCACTACGCCTACCTTCAAGTTCTTCCCTCCTAAACATTACTAAGTCGAAAATATCATCGCTGAAATTAACCTTCTCCTCTACGAGCATTCTTAAAAACCTTAGTTCGCTCTTTCTTATTTTTGAATCCCTATGTGCTCTTATTAAAGGATAGGGATATCCTGGATGGGACGAATCTTCCAATGAAGGAAGCATCGCGATTATTCTGTCTAAGTCATCTTCCTTTGGACTATAGATGTCTACCCTAAAAGCTGGCAAGTTTTTATTAATACCAATCTTGACGAAGGTAATTTTCACCGGGATTGATAACTTATCCTCGGGAAATAATGGATAATAGTACCAACGGTTAAGTCCTAGCACTTCAGCTCTCATGCAAAGGTATCCTGCAAGAGGCGTTCCATCTTCGAGTTCTATTGAAGAAGATTTAGATATACCTATCAAAGTGCAGCACTTCATCATTGCACTCCTTAATAGCATATCTAAAAGCTTTCCATTCCTAAGGATATTTGCTCTAAACAATGGTCTATCTATTAACAATACCTCGGGCTCTTTATTCACTATTACCTCAAGTATCTTATTGTATTCTATTATGGCTAACTCCTTTAATGCATATTCCTTAGACTTAACCGGGATAAGCCTATAGCATACATCATCTATTCTACTCTCGTTATTCTTAAACTCTTCAACTACCGACTTTACAGCATAAACCTTAATGGAACCAAAGTCCATTAGAATTCTCATTGAGACGTCAATAACAAATAGCTTATTAGGGACATCTCCTATGTAACTGATTGGCCTAAAGTTATCATCATTTAATGGCACTCCCTTAAGAATTGTCCTTCCTCTTCTCATAACTGGTCTACATCTACTTCCAGATAAAGCATGCACTCTGAGAACTCTCAACCTACTTGCTATTATTCTTAAGTCATCTTCAAGATACTTGATTTCCCCTATTTTAAGCTCTGTCATGCTTGCACCTTATTCCTGTTCATATTTGTTCTATTATATTCACACTATTAAATTTTGTTCAATACTCATTTCCTGCGACTAGAACTTCAGCTTATTATCAGTATCACATTTATTGTTACCAACTCAGGATGTTTCATACCTTTTTAAGATTCTATACGGATCTCCTACTAATACCGTAACAATAATATTGTTACAATACCGCAATGCTTAATAACTATTAAAGTATTATGTATACTGTACAAGTAAGGGTGCTACTAATGGTCTCGATTGCAACATTCATAGGACCTTATGTAAAAGGCGTTCTTCAAGGGATAAGGTATTGGAACTCCAAGGTTCCAATACAACGAATATACGTAATATATGACCGTCGTAGAAATGCTATTGCACGCTTATCACAGATCAACGCCGATAATATATATAAGCTCGTCTCTTCTGCTCTTCACGAATTGATACGTATTCCCATAAATATGGGCTCATATGAGGACGTATTCTCAACGTTGTATGTACTAATTAGATATGAGGAGCAGATAAGGAAGAGCAACGTATTAATCGACATAACTGGAGCAAACGTGAAGGTTCTCAGCGCTTTATTCTCCTTATCCCACATATTCCCAGAGGTTAAATTGTATTCCTTACCAGTTAGGGATGATTTAATAGCCGACCTAAGTATAAGCGTTGAGGAGTTCTATGAAGAACTTGATAAGAACATGTTTGAACCTTATGAGATTCCGCTTCCAAAGCATGATCCCTTAGAGATCAGCTATGAGGAAGAAATGATATTATTGATTTTATTAAGACATGGAGGTCGCGCTAATTCAATAAGATCGCTTATTGAGTGGTATGGTGAGGATCCCTTGGATCCTGCTGTTAAAAATAAATTCAGTCGTCTTATTAAAAAGCTATCCGATAAAGGGCTGATAGAGGCTAATCCAAGGGCAAGGACAAAAGCTATTTCTTTAACGGAACTTGGTAGATCTATCGCCTTAGGAATTAAGAAGTTCTATAAGCTAAAGGAGAGCAACTTTGATTTATCTTACCTTGGCTTCCATCTCGAAAAGGAATACCTGCTTCCATCCTAGTTCAGTAAGCCTTGTTGCAAGTCTCTTTAATACATTGGATTTATATGCTAGGATTGCTACATGCTTCACTACATTTGGTTCCACCCTAGGACAGTAGAACCTTATTATTAATGGCGTATCTTCAAATACCCCATAGGCCTCACGCATAATATAATCCCCTTCTTCTAATACCTCAAGCTCTATTTCCCTAAAGGCTAATGCTGCATAGCTATTGTCATAAGCTCTTACTCGCCTTATCCTCCATATCTCAACGCCAGCAAAACTAAGACTAACCTTTGCATCGTGAATATCCTCGTTCAACTTAAATATACATATACCTGTGGGTCTCCTATAGCGGATGTTATTGTACACCTATATCATCTCCTGAACATGACTCCTTTATATCAAGGGTTACTTTAGGGTATTTAAAGATCTCTCTGAATTTCCTGAGATATCTTGCGTATGATCTTCGAGGTATAATTCAATAGATTGTAAACGTTGAGGGCCTCCGTTTTGTAAAGTGGGCCTCTGACGAGCTTGGTGGATAGGTATACATACCAAGTTACCTCATTTGGATTTCTATATGCCTCATATTCTAAATCGCCAAGCGATACGTTACCTACAGTAAATGAAAGACTGAGTACATCGACTGCCTTAAGCCCTACTATGAAGTCGGCTGGCTTTACCTTTTTAAGAAGGGACGTTATTCTCTCATCTCTTTCCAAGAGCTTACCTAGTCTATTATTTGGCGTTAGGTCCATAACACGCTCCATTAACATTTCAAGGGCAGGTGATGGTACGAAACAGGGTTTTCTCTTTATGATACCCTTCCATTTCAGCATTACCTCGAGAGGTTTCAACATACGATATAGTTTCTTACTATTTTCATTCATTTCCTCTTCAGGCACTATTATTATTTGAGCTATGAACTTATCCCTGAATTCAAGAGACCATGGAACGGGCTCCTTCTCGTAATATAATATATCGAATGCTGAATCCTTCATCTTTATGAAAGCGCTTCCTGGTTTCCCCTTCCATTCCACTATCTTATCCCTTAACGCCTTAACTACCTCTGGCGTGAAGGCATCTTTTTCAAATCCCTCAAGCCACCTCTTAATACTGCTCATATTCTCATCACGCTAACCTAATATAACTAAGCCCTAAATAGATAAATAAGCGTATGTCCTTCATAGACGTTCACTGTCACATATACGAATTTGATGATGTAGTTAGCACGATAAATGAAGCTCTCTCTAAAGGAGTTAATAAGATAATAGGCGTAGGCGAAGATCCGGAGAGTAATCGAAAATTATTGGAAATTCATGAGATGTTTTCCGATGTCGTCTATCCATCGATAGGCTTCCATCCTTGGGAGGCGGCAAACGCATCAAGAGATGACATTAACGAGTTCAAATTGCAAGTTGAAAAATACTCCGATATAATAGTTGGAATAGGTGAAGTAGGGATTGATAAGCGGTTTGTTAGGAGCGAGGAGAAGATAAAGCGCCAAATTGAGGTATTTGAAGTTGCCGTAAGATTGGCAAGAGAGTACGACTTACCATTGAATATTCACTGCATGAAGACAGAACGTGAAGTACTAAGAATACTAATTGAGAACGATATAGTTAAGGCTATATTTCATTGGTATACGGGGAGTTATGAAGTACTTAGGGAGATAATACAGCATGGATACTATGTTTCCGTTAATCTATCCTTACGCTATTCATCAAGAGCACGAGGTGTAGCTGAGCGAGCGCCATTGGGTTTAATACTTCTTGAATCCGACTCTCCATACTATTTCAAGGGCGAGTACGCGACTCCTGCAAGTGTAGCGAAAGTTGCTGAGCTTTTAGCAAGAATAAAGGAAGTTGATTTAAAGACGGTAGCACACATTACCACAAGAAGCGCTCAACTTCTATTCAGCATATAACATAAAGGTGTTAGGTCATGTCCTTTGATCATTATTACTCTGAACGACCTAGAGCTAAATTAAAGCTCTTCAAGATAGAGACCACGCTCAGAGGCTTCCATCTGACATTCTATACAGCAAGTGGTGTCTTCTC
>QMSL01000113.1 GCA_003649665.1 Thermoprotei archaeon
GATTGTATGTTCTGGATAAATAATTACATGTGGGATCTAACGGATATAGGCGCACTTATAGCTCCCAGGCCATTGTTAATAGCATCAGCTGAGAAGGATTGGATATACGATATAGAGTCCGTTAGGCTGATATACAATAAGCTAAGGAAACTTTATGAGCTCTTAGGCGCTCCTGAGAACATACTTCTAGTGGAGACACCCGGTGGTCACGCATATCATAAGAGATCTCGTTGTATGATCTTCAAGTGGTTCCTTAAACACCTTAAGGGCATAGATATTCCAATGGAAGAAGTAAGTGCTATTGATGATGAACCCATAGAGGAGGTACCTTCGGAAAAACTTAAAGTATTCGATAAGATACCTCCAGATGAGCGCGTAACTACAGTTCAAGATTGGTTCATAAGACCAGCCCCGCCTCCTGAGATAAGGAATGTAGAAGAGTTAAGGAGATACAAAGAGAAAATAATTCAGATATTATATGAGAGGACATTTAGTGCATTTCCTAAGGAGCCATGCGATCTAAGCGTAAACATAGAACTAATCCAGGAGTCTGACTCTACAATCGGATACAGAATTAGCTTTACTCCTGAGGAGGGATGGAGACTTCACATGCAACTCATTAGACCTAAAGACGTTAAAGAGCCCATACCCATTCTCATATTTATTGCACGATCTGCTAGAAATCTAACGCATGGAGATGTATTACTAAATGGCCTCAATCCCTACTGGGCTAGAGCCATAGTTGAGGTCAGGGGAATAGGAGAGACATCATGGTCGCCAGATATGCAATGGTTCGTACGTAGAGCAGCTATGCTAGTAGGTAGAACCATAGCGAGTATGAGGATTTATGATGCCATAAGAGCAATAGACGTGATACGGTCCTTAAACTGGGTGGATAAGGATAAAATAGCGATAATGGGTAGTGGCGAGATGGCAGTAGTAGCGCTATATACTGCCTTATTGAGGGGGGATCTGAGAGCGGTAATTCTTCATAATCCTCCACCAACACATAACATCGTCTCCAATCCAGATGGAACGGGGATGGCCATAGAACTATTAAACGTATTAAGATATACTGATCTCCCGTTTGTAGCGGGCCTTTTATGGCCATTAGAATTAGTCTTCTTAGGCCCCAGACCTAGTACATATAGTTGGGCAGAGAGGTTATATTCCAAATTAGGGCGACCAGGCATAGTAAAACATATCAAACGTATAGCCGAGTGGGATCTAGGATAACGTAACGTATCACGTATCATATTGTAAAGTCACAGAGGCCCCTAAGTGCTTACGATCTAAGAAATATCAGTTAGCCAATCTGTCATCACATTTCAGCAACTCGCACCTTCATCATAAACACTACTGACATGTATGTAAAAGTGAAGTCATCATCCCCTTAGGGTCAATCGCCCAACGGGTCATCATAAGTCAGACCAGCCCCGCCATAATTAAGATGGGGAAGAGGGAGTAGAAATACTTAACGGTTTATTATAATGAGCGATAGGGAACGGTAAACTAGACGATCTGGTTTATGGTATAATGAATTTTCCGAGTATGTGAATGACCAAGGGCAATGAGAGAGTTGAGAGTATTACTGCTTTAGCTATTACTCCAGCATGACACTCGTATTCTCTTGCTACTATGAAGTTCGTAATTGCGAGAGGCATCGATAATTGAAGAGTAATGGTCCTTATCTCGAGCTCAGAGAGATTTAATCTAGTTAAGAAGAGGAACAGATAAAATATCAGAGGTAAGAGGAATAGCTTGAAAAAGCTTATAAGAAGTGCGTCTTTTAATTCCTTAAGATTGAAGAACGATCTCCCATGAAATAATTCATTGCCAATCCACATTCCTACTAGCAAGAGAGAGATTGGTAATGCAACGTTGCCTAGCATGTCAAGGATATTACTCAGAAATAAGGGTAAGGGTACCTTAAACGCAGATAGAACTACGCCTAAAATAGATGATATAATCAACGGATTCTTGACGCATGAACACGTTATGCGCTTAAGGTTTATGTAGCCCAACGTAATTAGGCTTATCCACATAATGCCAAATGAGAAGAATGTAAGGGAGTGAATTAGAACTACGAGAACTGCTATCTCAAGAGCATTAAGGCCTAAGATAGATGATGTCAATGGAAGTCCCAGATATGCAAGATTGCCGAATACTGAGGCTAGAGGATATATCGCGATAGCATCTTTATCCATCCGTAGTGCCTTCAATATCAATATCACGAAAAGAAATGTAATGAAGAATGGAAGGAGCGTAATAAGGACAAAATGGGGAGTTAACCTCGTCACATCACCTTTCCATAGAAGGGTCAAGATAAGAGCTGGAAGGAATAAGTTAAATACCGTATCATTCAAGACTTTAACATAGTTCTTAGGATCTCTTATGAATCTTGAGGCTATCATGCCTATTAGGATTATCGTAAATACCGTAACTAATTGCATGTTCTCGCACTGACAGAGATACGCCAGTACTTTTAAAGTTTAATATCTGAGGAAAAGGTTATAAGGAGATATTAGTCTAGACAAGGGGCTCTTCTTATGATGAGCATTAGCGTCAACAACAGTGCTGGTAAAATCATCTCTACGTAACTCCAAAATCTCAGCATAATATTGAAGCCTGACGAATCTATAATCATACCTGAGACTAAGCTTGAAATAAATGCGCCAATTGATCCTGCTGAATCTATTATCCCGACGGCTAATGAGGAATATTTCCTACCAATCAATGTCACAGGCATCGTAGATACGACTTGGGATTCAAGACCATAAAGGAGGGAGCTTAAAAGCATAAGGATAAGAAGACCTAATAATCTGCTTTCCTCATAGCATAGAGGAAATATTGAAAGCAGAATTGCGACTGCGATGTTCATTATTATCATTAATATGATCCTCTTATGCATGGCTACTCTATTAAATAAGAAGCCAAGAGATACCATACCAAGGCTACCGGAGATTGGAAAGAGAACTATCGTAAGGAGAAATGTCGAGATGTGACGTTCAACATGATGTACGTACGAGGGGAGGTACATTACTAAAGCGTACCTTACAGCATACATTACCAGGTACACCAGCGCTAATATGAGTAGTGCTATCACATGCTTTCCAGATGTTATACAATTGAATTCGTCTCTATGTCTATTGATATCAGATTTCGCCGTCTCTAAAGGGGATATATACCTCATTAAATCGAGTACCAAGGGGATATTGACCGCAGGGAATATGACGCCATTTACTATGAACCCCCATCTCCATCCATAGTGATCTATTATGAGACCAGTAAATAACCATGAGAGAGCATGGCCTAAAGCCCAACTGGTATTGAATATACCATATCCCTTAGACATATTTTCATGAGTTAGAACAGTGGCTATCACCTTTACTAATATCGGCCAACCAATAGATTGAAAATACCCATTTATTAGCCAAAGAATGAGGAATGTAGAAGGACTAGCACTAAATCCAAATAAAAGAGTTGTTATACTAGACCCTACAATGCCTAATATCAGCAACCTCCAAGGTCTGTATCTGACTCCTAAATAACCATTAATTACCTGACCTATAGAATAGGAAGCAAAGAATGCAGATGCAATCAAGCCTAAGGATGTAAATGTGATACCTAAATCAGAGTTTATGAATGGAATGGATATAGGATAATTAACTCTACATAAGTAAAAAGAAGCGTAAATTATCCAGGCGATTATTATGATCTTAATGTAATTCATGAAGGAATCACTCAGTTTTCTCTAATATTCGATCCTTTGTTAGCTTTTAGCCTTTACGACATATCGTCCCTAGGTCGTTAATAATGTATAACCATCTTCAAGGACTTACTCTAGGGAGTAATTTAAATAGCTATTCTCCAAACGAAAAATACGAGCATAGCAATGAGCACATACATCTTAATGAAACTATTCGAGCGTATGCCGCATATATATGATAAAGGGATGAGGATTCTCTCATTTGGTAAAATAGATGAAATATATGACGACATAATATCTTATGTGAGGCATGGACAGAGAGTTCTAGACATAGGGTGCGGAACTGGTGCATTGGCACTTAGAGCGGCTAGGAAAGGAGCAAAAGTAAAGGGAATAGATGTGAACGTTCAAATGTTAAAAATAGCTAGGAGGAAAGCCTTAGAAGAAATGCTTACGGAAAATGTGGAATTTCAAGAGATGAGCATAATTGAACTCGAGAAGGAAGTGCCTGAGAGCTATGATGTCGTGATAAGTGGATTCTTATTGTCCGAGCTTACAGAGGAGGAGAGAACATATACTTTAAGGAGAATATGGAATATACTGAGACCAGGGGGACTTCTATTGATTGTAGATATAGCGATGCCAAAGGATCCGTTAAGGAAGGCAATTAGCTGGTTAATTATGTTACCCCTCTTAATTGTGGTATACCTCGTTACTGGAAGCACAGTATATCCAGTTAAGGACTTACCAGAAATCATAGAGAAGTTGGGTTTCATCGTAGAGCGTGTTAAATATAATAGACTTAAAAACCTCATAGAGCTCGTAGCCAGGAAGCCAGAGGGGAAGATGGATGAGCTTACTTAAATATATTATCGTAAACATCATAGGTACATTACTAAGATGGATTCCATGGCCGCATAAGACGGGTTTAATTAAGATAGGAAAGCCCAATAGAAAATCACCGGTAATCCTTACATGCAATTACTATCTAACAGTGGAGAGAGTAAAAAGGGCATTAAAAGATATAGACTGCTATCTAATAGTCGCTAATAGTAGGGGTATAAACGTATGGTGTGCAGCAGCTGGAGGTCGCTTTACAGCATATGATGTCATAAATGCCTTGAAGAGTACTAGAATAGATAAGCTTGTAGACCATAGGGATATAATACTGCCTCAGCTCGCTGCTGTGGGCATTGAGGCTAAGATAATTAAAGA
>QMSL01000114.1 GCA_003649665.1 Thermoprotei archaeon
CCTTCTTTATCTTCTCCTTATTCCTACGCATTCTCTCTATTATCCTATCTATTTTCTTCAATTGCTCAATAAGGATAGCCGCAGTAATTTCACTCATTCTAAAATTAAATCCTATTAGAGGAGGTACGTAATCAGGAGCACGATAATACGCTGCAACATCATGGACTGCCAATGCTCGCCTATAGAAGTCCTCATTATTAGTAATAACTGCCCCACCTTCTCCTGCTGTAATTATCTTGTTTAACTGAAAGCTAAATATACCGATATCGCCTATACTTCCCAACTTCTTGCCCTTATACTCACCACCACAGGATTGAGCAGCATCTTCTATTACCATAAGGTCATGTTCCTTAGCTACGTCCATTATTCTATCCATATCACATGGAGCTCCACGCATGTGAACAGCCAATATGGCCTTCGTCCTATCAGTAATCTTCCTCTCTATATCATCTGGATCTAAAGATAACGATTCATCTATTCCGGCTATTACTGGAGTCGCTCCCGTTGCTGCAACCATGGCTGGAACTGAGATCCAACCATATGCAGGAACTATGACCTCATCACCTTCCCTTATTCCTAGTGCCTTTAAAGCAGTATATAGTGCAGCTGTTCCCGAAGAGACACCTAAGGCATACTTCACGCCCATATATTCAGCAAACCTCTTCTCGAACTCCTCAGCTTTACGCAATAAATTAGGGCCATAATATCTGAACAATGATTTGCTCCTTAACACTTCAATCACGGCCCTTTCCTCATTCTCATCTATGAAAAGCGCTCCAGGATACATAGGCGGAAGTGGTTTCTCTCTGACTGGCTTACCTCCATAGAGAGCTAACTTCTCCTTATCCATGTTGCTATCTTTCTTGAGCTCGTAATTTAAGTATTACTTTCATTTAGTAAATTCTCTAAGTAATGATTTTTGATGAATTAAACTCATGACATTATGGGTATTAAGCAATGTATAGGAGTACTCTATCCACTTCAGTATTAAGACCTGGTTCCTTGCTATAAATTGGGTCTACTGCCTCTACCCATATGAGCCATCTATCCCTTAATGTATCGTAGACCACATTGCAGTATGTATGAATTGGATATTCTGGATGCTCGTACCTAGAGCCTGGCTCCCATCTAGCTGTGAATATCCTCTCAAGATTACAGTTCCTGTAATCGATTACGTAGGCTGCGAAATATTTGGTTAATGCTGCTCCCCTGACTAGATCTAAGGTCTCAGTCCCAATGAATATTGGCCCAAGTGAACCTGCATGTATTGTGCCGCTAAGGAGGAAGTATTCAGGTTGACTACTACCATTGATAGTTAGAACGCCTAGCTTAGTCCAGTTCTTTCCATCGCTACTTACTGCCAATGCCATATGAACTATATCTGAGCCCTTAGGCCTGGCCTTGTATAAGCAGAAGTACCTTCCATCAACTATATCTATAGTTCCATCCCTAGCCTCTCCACTATCGTAATCCATATCGCCTCTTATCACAAAGCCATAGGGCTCCCATGGACCAGCTGGATCATCAGCTATTAAGAGGAACGTCTCCCACTTACTCTCAAATATCTTCCTCTCATCTCCAGCTACGTTCTCCTCAGCTACATCTACCGAAAGGTAAAGATGATACATTCCTGTAAGAGGATCTCTAAGTAATTGCTGATTCTCGATACTATGGACGGTAACCTTAGCCATCTCGCTTAGTTCCTCCTTGGTAATCCATGTTACCAAGCTGAAGTCCTCTCCGTTTTTAGAATGGTAGATCTCCACAGCATAACCGCGCTTCTTAGGCCTCATCCTTGGCCTACTTGTCAGCCAGTACTCCTCGCTATCTTCATCAATCCATAACTTCCCAGCACCACACCAAGAACCAGGCTCAAAGTTTGGAGGATTAAGAAGAACTTTTCTAAATCTTTTTCTTGAGAATATCGCTTGTGGGGGATAAAGCCCACACCACGTTCCCACATAACCCACCTCTTAAGGTAACTATAATTAAGAGATAGGTTATAAAGGCTTAAGTGACTATCAGCAACAGCTTACACCACTTCCATAAAATCCTAATCATAACCCATAAAGACATTCTTGTCTACATCATCCCGATTATGAGTACCTTAACTCCCCTACTGTGCCGATTTTAATGTGATATAAAAAGCATATCTCAAGTCAGGCTTCTTTTCTCTATTTCGTTGTGAAGAATGCTATTGCTAGTATGATGAAGGATATTAGTGAGATAAGACCACTGACTAGAGTTAATAAGGAGACACGATCCGATGAGGTATAGAAGTCCTGCTGTCTTGAACAACGACTGTCTGCTCACCTCTGCTAGCACGTTAAGTGATCTTCTAAGGAAGACTGCTGAAATTATGTTGAATATAGGGAGTACGGAGAACACTAGAAGGATGTGTACTATGACGCCCTTTAACGATGGATAGAGTACATTTCCGATAATGCTTACCTCAGTTCCAAATCCAAATCCGAGTAATAACTTTGGGAAACTAAATAGCAGCTTTAGAAGTATAACACCAATAGTAATACCGAAGATTGCAAGTCCAATGATTGAAAGTATTAGTGCTATTAGTGCGTTCTTGAATATCTCCGGCCTCCTGTAATAATCTGCAACCTTTTTAAACGCAATGAAGAGAAGCACTAGACCAATGATGCCTATAGCCCAGTGCGCCAGGGATAATATCACTAATACAGATCCTATCCCACCCAGTATCTTTATTGTGCTTAATTCATCACTCATGCTCTCCAAATTAAAGTTTAAATTAGAGTTCAAAATAAAAGTGTACTCCTAATTAATTACCGTATGGCTACGCTCACATTAACGATATTTAAGGTATTCATACCAATAATTGGTTAGAGATTATGGCCTTTAGGGATCTCTCCATAAGATCCTCCTTAAAGCTATTATCGCTAATCATGTTAATGATGATGATACCATGGTTCATAGCCTATATGACAAGTTTTCCATTCTGCGCTGCTCTCATGCTCCTAATATGGATTCCGATAGTAGGAATATTTCTGACAGCTTTCAGCCTAGCATTAATACTTGGTATAATCTATGGATGTTTGAGTTCAATATTCAGTGATCCATATTCTCATCTAAAGGCTTTTGCCTATGCTCATGGCCTATTCACTTCAACAACATCACTATCATTATTATTCACATTCACATTTACAAAACGAGTAGATCCAATAAGGTTTCCTAAATACTTTAGATTCTCAATACCATTATGGCTAGCATTACCAATGTACTTCTCATTGTACTTGGCATATACAGTACTAGCATACAGGTCCCTATCAGAAATAATAATTTATCATTCTAGAAAACCTTCAAAAGATGTAGTAAAGTATTGGAGGTTAGCCGCAATATTTTGCCTACTAACAGCAATCATCATAATAGTCGTCACCATCCATAGTTTACTAAATCCAGACAAGCCATTTATCGACTACGCCATACTCCCTATATATGCTATGAGTATCCTAGCAACCATAGCCGCCATTTTAATTATCTTAAGCTTAGATGAACTCCTCTTTGGTGGCAAACTTAGAAAGATTAGATATCCGATATTGGCGCCTTTAATTGCACATACGGCTTGGATATTGACACCAATACATGAAGCAATGCTCCCCCCTCCATTAGGATGGGTATTTTTCGTCTTTTTCGGAATGTTTCCACTCCCAGGTCTTATAACAAGCTTTGGACAGGATCATCTGTTGACATACGAAGTTGTTAATGTGTACCTTACTGGAGTGGAATTGAGACTAAATTATCCCAGCATAATATTGTTCGCCCTTGGCTTATGGCTATTCTTTGAGTTCACCGCATTCTATAAAATACTAACATCTACGACAATCAAGACAGGCGTTAGAGAGGGTGTAGAGTTCGTATTCAATACTATATTCTCTCCATTCTCGCTATTATTCTTCTCTAAAACAGGAATTGTCAGAATTAGGCCTAGGGCATATAGAAATGGAGTGCTTACCATCGATATAACAAATAATGGTTACAAAGATATTACAGGCTTTAAAGCTTATCTTATTAGTGTTGATTGGACTCCTTTTGATAAGCCTTTAATGCTTGAGCTTAAGGGTAAGGGTGAAGTTGTTAAGATCCCTCCTGGTGGTAGGATTACTTTAATTTGTGAGGATTGGAGTTGTAATAGGCAGGTTTATGCTGATGAGGTACTAACTGTCAAAATTACATATAGTATTGGAGAGAAGACCATAGAGAGGGTGTATACAATTCCCATAACCTAAAGAGTTAAGCTCCAGCACTTTAATCACTTCCTGTAAGACTATACATTATATGACCACTCATCACGATATTATAGTACCATTAGTTTGAGCAAGGATTAAGGTTTACGAGAATTACATTAATTAATGATGATTTATCAAAAGTCCTAAAGGACATGCTTACTGTCTAGAAATATTGTGGTGCGGCCGCCGGGATTTGAACCCGGGATCACGGGCTTGGGGGGCCCGCATTAGGCGGTAGGTACAGCCGAGTCCTACCAGACTAGACGACGGCCGCGCTCCCTCACTATATTTTAATCCCCTCGAGTTTAAATTTTTACTTTCATTATTGGATTGCGATTATTTTTAATCGTGATTTAATATTAATCGGTGGTCTACGCTGCTTTCGTCACGTGAGAGATGTATTAGGGCTATAGAACATGAGGAAGTTGATAGGATTCCTTTAGTCTTCAGGGCCAGAATAGAGGTCGTGAGGGATCTCATGAGAGCGCTGAACATCAATAGTTATGAGAAGTTATTAAGGGCATTTAACATAGATGTACGTTCAGCACCAAGTATTCCATTAAAAGGCGGCTATCTTCCTAATGATGTGGAGATTAAAGAAGGACCGTATGGACCTGCTTATACGATAGGCTATAAGGGGCGTTTTGAAG
>QMSL01000115.1 GCA_003649665.1 Thermoprotei archaeon
ATAAGTAAAAGGACTAAACTATCCGGAAGGTTAGGGAAGGTACAAGAGCTATTCGAATATGGTTTTAGGAAGGTACAAGAACTTCTTAAAAGGGAGGATATACGTAAGAAATTAATAGAAAGCCCTTACATCCTTGTTGAGGAAGTTGAAGACAAACTTAGAGTCACAGTTCCTGATGTCATGACGTATATTCAGGCTAGTGGAAGAACGTCTAGAATGTTTGCTGGAGGAATTTCTAAAGGAGCCTCTATAGTAATAGTGGATAACCCGAAGGTGTTTGAGGGACTTGTTAGAAAAACTCGTTGGTTCATCGAGGACATCTCTTGGAAGCCTATAGAGGAAGTGAATGTAAAGAAGTTAATTGAGGAAATAGATAGGGATAGGGATCTAATCAGAAAGATCATGGAAGGTAAAATACCTAAGGAGTATTATGATCCAGTAAAGAGCGCGTTGCTAATAGTAGAGTCACCTAGTAAAGCACGTACTATTGCAAGCTTCTTCGGAAGACCATCGATAAGACGAATAGGACGCTATGCTGTATACGAAGTTAGCACTGGCAGATACGTACTATCAATAATGGCTAGTGGTGGTCACATATTCGATTTAACAATGGATCCAGAGCTAATGAAAGGCAAAGGACTTTATGGAGTATTGCTAATAGGTGATCGCTTCATACCTGTTTACGATACAATAAGAAGATGTAGGGTATGTGGTGAACAGTTCGTAAGTCTTGATGAATGTCCATACTGTAAGTCTAAGGATTATTTCGATAAAGCCGAAATACTTGATATAATTAGGAGTATAGCAAGAGAAGTTGACATACTCTTAATAGGAACGGACCCAGATACTGAAGGCGAGAAAATAGGTTGGGATATAGCAACTGTAGTAAGGCCTTTTACTAATGAAATAAGAAGGATTGAATTCCATGAGATAACTAAAAGGGCAATAACAAATGCCCTCCTCTCACCACGTGACATAAGCGAGAGATTAGTAGAGTCACAAATAGTACGACGGATTGAGGATAGGTGGATAGGATTCGCATTAAGTGAGAAGGTTCAGAAGAAATTTGGTCGTAGAACTCTTTCAGCAGGTCGTGTGCAAACACCCGTACTTGGCTGGATAATTCAGCGTTATAATGAGTATAGGAAAGACATTCGCGACTTCTTCTACATAGACCTTGAGGGCCTTCAATTAATTGTAGATGACTATCCAATAAAGGAAAGCGTAAAAAAGACAATTGAGGAATTAAAGGAATCAGTATTCGTTGTTGAATCGATAGAGGAGTATGAGGCAGAGATAACTCCTCCTGCACCATTTACTACAGATCAATTACTCTATGAAGCATCAAATAGGCTAGGTATGAGCGCTTCTCAGGCAATGATGCTTGCACAGGATCTCTTCGAACTTGGTTTAATAACATATCATAGGACCGATAGCACTCGTGTCTCCTCAGTAGGACGCATGATAGCACATGAATACATAAAGGAAAAGTATGGTGAAGAGCTCTTCCAGGGACGTGAGTGGGGAAAAGGAGGAGCACATGAATGTATAAGACCAACTAGACCCTTCGATTCCGATAAGTTATCACAACTAATCAGGGAGGGGATATTAAGAACCACAAAGCCGTTAACGTATAACCATTATAGGCTATACGAGTTAATATTTAGAAGATTCATGGCAAGTCAAATGAAGCCCGCAAAGGTAATAAGAGCAAAGGTCAAATTGCGATGTAAGGACTACGTTAAGGAAATAGACGGTATCTTTAAGATAGAATATAAGGGCTTCTCGCTTGAATATCCGATTCAAGATCTAATGTTACCTCCTCTAAAGGAAGGACAGGAACTAAAGGTACTTAACGTCCGTCACGTAAAGCGTCCCTCAATAACGCTCTATAGCCAAGGTGAGGTAGTAGAACTAATGAGGAAAAGACGTATAGGAAGGCCATCAACCTATGCGAAAATTGTATCAACGTTAATAGAGAGGAGGTATGTAACCGAGTCCAAGAAGAGAAAGAGGTTAATACCGACTAAACTTGGCATAGAGGTATACGATTACTTAAGCAGGGAGTATAAGGATCTAGTATCTGAAGATAGAACAAGACTTCTCGAGGAACTCATGGATGCAATTGAAGAAGGTCTAAAGGATTATCAGGATGTTATAAGGCAACTCTATCTAGAGGTAACGGATATCATTGATTAAGTAGGGAAGCATATTTATACCATCCAGTGAACTTAATATTAAGGGGATTTTCATGAGTGAAAGATTTATTGATGAATTTAGACGCGATTTGGAGCGTGAAGTCTCAAGGCTTTTACGAGATATAGAAAACCTCGTAGTTAGCGCAACGAGAAGAAGTCCACTAAGGGCATTAAGGGAACTTACATTTCCGAGTGTGGACATATATGAGACTGAAGATAAGATAATTGTTGTAGCAAGTCTTCCTGGAGCCTCTAAAAGCGATATTAGTATAAATGCTACTGAGGACTCTGTTGAGATAAGCGGTGAAATACCTGAGCCCATAAAGAATGCAAGGCTTCTAAGTAGGGAAAGAATGGTAGGTAGATTCACTAGAATAATACACCTACCTGAAAAGGTAAAGCCGAATGAGGCAAAGGCTAGGTTTGAAAATGGTATTTTGATAATCGAACTGCCTAGAGTAGAGGCAGAGAAGAAGGTTAAGATAAGTATTGAGTGAGCTCAGCTGAGAGGAGGTTCTGTCATCAAGTCCACCAGTATGCCCTATCGTCATCGCTCTTTTTCCATTTCCTAATTCTTGAAGCTGAGTTAAATATATAACTCCATGATGACAATGTGAGTGCGTTCCTATTTCTTTAACTCCTTACTTAAAATCCTCTCTATTATGTCTATTCTCGCCCTTAGTTTCCTATATGTATCACTTAATGCCTCAGGTATCACTTTCACATCACCTATCACTGGCATAAAGTTCGTATCGCCGTTCCAGCGAGGTACTATATGCATATGTACATGTTCTTCAATACCAGCTCCAGCTACACGACCTATATTAAAGCCTATATTAAACCCATCTGGCTTCATGACTTCCCTAAGTAGCGTAAGACAAGCCTTAGCTAATACCATCATTTCTCCTAATTCGTCAGCATTAAGTAACTCAATTGTGGAGACATGCCTGTAAGGGGCTATCATTAGATGACCGTTATTATACGGATAAAGGTTCATTATCACGAAGTTATACTTAGCTCTGTACAATATAAGATTCTCCTCATCCCTATTCTCCTTTGGCTTCTCGCAGAATATGCAGCCTTTTGGCTTCTCCTGAAGGATATATTTTATCCTCCATGGTGCCCATAATATCTTCATACTCTTTACATTATCACAACATACCTAAATTAATATTTTACATCCTCATTTATGGTACAGAAATAGCACATCATATATTAGCACGAGACATCTTCAGATATGGAGTGATTACACATATGCCCAAGAACTCAATTCCTAAAGAATTCGATATATTAGTGAAGACGCCGAGAGGACTTGAAAAGATAGCTGCCTCAAGGATAGAAGAGCTAGGAGGATTTAAGGCAATACCAAGACCCTATGGCCTGTTAGGTATTGTCCTCGTATCATGCAAAGGTCGGATTCCAAGAGAAGAGGCGGTAAATTTAATATCACGGGAGGTACTCGAGGCTGAGAAAGTGCTCCCAGTTCATGCTATAGTTAAGGCTGATCTTAAGGCTATTGCTAATGCGTGTAGGGAGGTAGTAAGAGGGGTAATTAAAGAAGGTGAGACATTTGCGGTTCGCACCACAAGGCGAGGAAGGCATGAATTCACAAGCATAGACGTTAACATAGAGGCTGGTAGAGTAATAGAAGAATTAACAGGAGCTAGTGTAGACTTAGAAGTTCCCGATAAGATAGTATGGATCGAAATACTTCACGATATAGCAGTAATATCCATAACCGGGCGGGAAGTGGAAATGAAGAAATTATGGCCAGGTAAGCCCTATGCTCTTCCCATTTTAAGAAAAATCTCAGTAATACAGATGCCATATGTGGGGAGTAGGGAGGTAGCTAAGGAATTCGGCAAGCGTATAGGTAGGTCAGTACAGACATTTGAAATAGGCGAGTTAATTATAGGATTGAATAAGACCATAGAGGCAGGAGTGTTAAGGGCATTTATTGAAGGCATTGAGGAGGGGATAGAATCTCGGTATTCCATACAATTAAGAAGCTACGGAAGAGAAGTGCATAAGGTTCCTGTATATGTTGACAACTTGTATCAAATAGTAAGGGATAGACGAGATGAACCCCTTATAGCAACGTCAACAAAGGGCAAACCTCTGACAGAAATAAAGAATGAGATAGTTGAGATCTTTACTAAGGCAAAACGTGTAAATGTACTAATAGGAGCCAGAGAGGGGTTGCCAGCAGGTATAATGCGCAATTCGACAATAATTGTAGATTTAGCACCAGGTATAACGTTGCCAACAGACCATGCAGCAACAGCAGCATTAATAGGATTATTAACAACATTAGAAGAGGAAGGAGTATTACCTAGAGTCAGGCGGAAACGTGAAAAGAGGACTCACAAAAGCCATGCTTCATCATAATAATCAGTCGAAACCTCCTCGCTCATCGTCCACAATTAATACATTAGGAGGGAATAAAATTAAGTTTACGAACATTTAGTAATAAGGGAGTAGTTCTTAGCGTGCTTCTTAACTATAGACAACATAGGAGCTATGATGCCTATGAGCATTAGGAGAAATATATCAGTAATGACGATACTTATGAAATATCCTTGGCTAGTATATGGCATAGATACCCTGAGAAG
>QMSL01000116.1 GCA_003649665.1 Thermoprotei archaeon
GTTCTTAGGCGTGTGGGATTTCAGTGTACTAGATTATGCTACATGGAGTAATGAGAGAGATAAGGCAATGTTCATGCTCGAGCTCGAAAGAGCGAAGCTACCCCACATGAAAAAGCATATTGGACCTCCAGTAACTAATATTGTCCATGAGGAAAGATTCCTAAATAAGTACCTGAAAGCCATAATGTCAGGGAGGCAAGCCGTAATGGCCGGGCCAAGAATTGAGGATGGGAGATGGGTTGTCTATATAAAGAGGAAGTATGATAGCGTTAAGGAGTTGCTTAAGGAGAGAATCCAAGAGGCAGGACTCAGCAAGGATATAGCATTAGCGCTTAGCAAAAATATGGAGGTATTAGTGAATGAGGAGGTATGTAAGTTATTAAGCGACTTAGAGCTTAATAAAGCGTTAGCGGAATTTCTTTTGAAACGTCCTAGATGGCTCATGGCTTTAAGTGATGGAGAGTGATTCATGATGAAAATAAGGCTTGATGGGAGTACATACGATGAGGAGTTCGCCTTCGTAATATGTTACCCATATCCCACAGAAGAGGAGTACTTGAGAAGAATTAGAAGCCTAATAGAGAAGGGCATAGAGGAAATAGTGCTCGAGGGAACGTCAAATATCGGCAAATATAGAGTATTAGGGAAGGGATTCAGAGGAGTAGTGGTCAAGGCTAGGAGTAAGTTTGGAATGGTAGCTGTTAAGTTAAGGAGGGTAGATTCACCAAGGGACGATCTACTAAATGAAGCACGATTCCTAAGGATAGCTAACGCCATAGGAGTAGGACCGTTGGTATACGCTTACGATAGGGATTTCATAATAATGGAGTTAGTAGAAGGGAGTAGACTCCCCGATTGGATCCTAGCAGAGAAAGATCAGGAATTAATAAGGAAAGTGATCATAGAGCTGCTAGAACAAGCCGTAAGACTTGATCTAATAGGATTAGATCATGGAGAGTTAAGTAGACCTATAAGGCACGTGCTCATTACGAAGGATGGAAGACCGTATATATTGGACTTCGAGAGTGCTAGTTTAGAAAGGAGACCCCGTAACCTTACCGGGATAATACAATACCTCCTCATTAGGGAGAGTGAGGTTAGTAAGAGACTTAACGAAATATTTGAGATTCACGATAAAAAATCGTTAATAGAAGCGATACGCCAGTACAAGAGGACGCCAAGTCTTAGGACATTCAAAGCTATCCTTAAAAGGATAGGAGTTGAGGGTGTAAATTAAAACTATAAAGCTATACTAAGGATAAGAACTAGAAAGGTGATGGGGCCGCCGGGATTTGAACCCGGGATCACCAGCGATCCGGCGACCCCTTGAGGGCCGACGGGGTACGTCCCCAGGCTGGCATCCTACCAGGCTAGACGACGGCCCCTTTCTAGAAGAAATATATAGCTGATTGAATTTAAGCTTATCCCAAATTCCAAAGAACAGAGCAACGATTATAAAGTCAATAGGCCGAAAATATAGAAATGGGCTTAGGTTAAATTACCATACGGTGAGCTACATGGGAGAGAATGAAAAGACGATAAGCATTGCTGGTAGAACTATAAAGATAGGCGGGCCCTCTCCAGAGATAAGAGAAGGAGAGAGACTACTTTGGAAAACTACATCAGTTTGTCCAGAGTGCTATAGACTGCTTCCAGCGATAATCATCGAAAGAGAAGGGAAGGCGTGGATACGAAGAGTCTGTCCAGAACATGGAGAGATAGAGGAAGTATACTGGGGAGATGTTGAGATGCTTAAAAAGGCAATGAAATATAAGGTAAAGCCAAGCAAGATCCATGTAACTTATACCGAACTTAAGGCTCCCTGTCCGTTTAGTTGTGGTCTTTGCCCTCTCCATCAGAACTACTCTGCCTTGATTAATCTTGTCGCAACTAACCGTTGTGACCTATCATGTTGGTATTGCTTCTTCTATGCTGAGAAAGCAGGTTATGTATATGAGCCAACATTAGACCAGATAAAGGATATGCTTGCTTCAGCTAGGAAACAGTACCCATATGGTGCCATAGCGCTACAGATAACAGGTGGTGAGCCATTACTTAGAGATGATTTAGTCGATATAGTCAAAATAGCACGAGATCTAGGATATACTCACATACAGCTCAATACTGATGGGCTAAGATTCTCTTACCCTGAGGCTATAGACCTGATTAAGCGCCTTAGATGGTTAGATGATGGAAGAATAGGTGTGAATACCGTATACCTGAGCTTTGATGCAGTAAGCCCAATAAACTTCAAGAACCATTGGGAGGTACCGTTTATCTTAGATAACTTAAGAAAGGGAGGGCTTACTAGTGTTGTCCTCGTACCAACAGTTGTGAAAGGATGGAACACTGAGGAAGTAGGGGACATAATAAGGTTCGCCGCGGAGAATATAGATATAATAAGGGGAGTAAACTTCCAGCCAATATCAATAACGGGGAGGGTTCCTAGAGCAGAGAGGGAGAAGTACAGGATCACAATACCAGAGGTCATAAAGCTCATTGAAGATCAAACAGATGGTGAGATACCTAAGGAGAGTTGGTATCCAGTACCAGTTGGCTCAATTATATCGGATTACTTAAGCAAAGTAACGAAAAGACCTTACATAAGGTTTGCAAACCATCCAGCATGCGGAATGGCAACTTATATTTACGTTGAGAGGAGCAATGGAGAGGTAAGAAGGCTTGTACCGATAACCGAATTTGTCGACATAGATGGCCTTCTAGAGTTCCTTAAGGAGGAGACCGAGAAGCTCGAAAAAGGAGGAAATAGATACTTATCCTTACTCAGATTGTTAAGGAGGCTTGGTAAGTTTATAGATAAGGAGAAATGTCCTGAGGAACTAAAGCTTACATCAATACTCAGGAACATAATACTACATAGGAATTATAGTGCTCTTGGCAAATTCCATTATAAGTTCTTATTCATAGGGATGATGCACTTCATGGATCTCTATAATTACGACGTACAAAGAGTGATGAGATGTAATATACACTACGTAGTTCCCACGGGAGAGATAATACCATTCTGTACATTTAACGTATTAAGCGATCTTTATAGGGATAGATATCAGAAGGAGTTCTCAGTACCTATTGAGAAGTGGATTGAGCTTCACGGAGAGGATACAGTAGGGGATGCTATAAAGCATAAACGAGATGTCAAGAAGCTTGAGAGCAGTGAGCTATATAGGAAAACATATAAAAACTTCATGAGAAACTGGAGAAAGTAGTAAAAGGGCCTATGATGAGTGAGCTCCGCTAGAGTTAATGATGACGGCGACCTATCTGAGGCCTACTAGACGGGAAGGATTAGTGAATACAAGCATTTCAACGATCTCATCCTTCAATCCAATACTACTTAACTTTTTGATAAAGGTAGTCCATATAGCTGGGTAATTCTTATCAAGAGGGATGCCACTAGAAACTACAATATAATCTACGTCGAGCTCTTTCACAGCCCTACGAAGTATCCTTAGTCTCTCATTAGATGAGAGCGAGGAGATACGATATTCTAGAAATGCGCCAAGATCTATTAGGCGTCTTTGTTGCTTTATCGTCATTAAGTTTACATCGGATACCACATCTGAAACTATAATGGATTTAAGACCTATCGCATTAGCTTCCCTTACTAAGGCTTCAACTTCACCAAACGAGAGATAACCCGTCGCCAATATCGCATTATGCTCCTTAATGTAACTGATCATAGTATCGACTTCTCCTAAGAGCTCACCCTTCGTAGTATATATTGAAAGACCACCGCTTAGCCCCATTCTATGCCTATAATTCCACGCATCTATAGTAGGCATTACGATTAGCCTTGCACCAAGCTCAAGCGCATGCTGCAACGCCTTTAAGTTAAAACCACCAATGCTTTCATTCAGCACCAGAGAACCAAAGAGGGGAACTACATTGTGTAGGAGATTAGATAGGAATACCGTAGGGAAGATGTCGCTCACGAGAACAATACCTTTAAAGCAATCCTTAAGGGATTTAAGCGTATTGTAAAGATCATCTAGCTTGCTAGGTAAAAGTGCATATAGGTCAATGATTGAAGGTAATGTAAACTCGCTCACAGGATAAAATATACGTGGTGTAGACTAAAAAGATAAAATTTAAGGCATGTCGACAGGCTATGTGCATACATCATCGGTAGATACACCATTAGCGGCCACGCCAAGACCTAACATAGACAAGATAAGAAGAAAGTAGGGGCTTAAGGAGAAGAAAATGAGTGGAGACAATTTACCTATAACCTCCAAGCTCTTCTCCTCTTACGTATAATAACTAACGTTACAGTAGTGGCGATTACTACAACTGGGATTGTAATAGTAAGTAGTTGAGAATTCACGAACAAAGACTTCTTCAGCATACTCGCAAACGTACATTATCAACTACGACACATCCTAGTATTTCCACATCCTCACCAATTCTCTAATCAGAACTCCATTTTTAGTAAGTGAGTTCAGTTCATCTTTATTTAATTGCAATCTTCTAGGAAAAAGCCTTATTGTTTCATTAAGACCACCATACTTAAAGAAAGAGCCTATCCATTACTTAAAAGGTAAGAATAATTAGGCCTTGCTTGAACTATGATCATATTCTATGTGAGAGCCATTAGCAGTACTAATATTAAGGCATTTATTAGATATAATCTCGTAAGTAATCCTCAAGATAATATTTATTTAAGGATAAACACTAATTAGAGGTAGGGATTATGATTCCTAAGGATTTGCCCATAAGGTCTTCTTTAA
>QMSL01000117.1 GCA_003649665.1 Thermoprotei archaeon
ACATCACCTCCGAGATATATACGGGTATGGGCTATCATTGGGTCTTGAATGACCCTTTAACGGGGGCTCCCATTTAGTCCCCCGGAGGACAAACATCACGGTTTGTCCTCGGATTAAGTAAGCGTCAATATGCTTAAAAGGCCTGTGAAAAAAGGATCTAGACTTACTGTATGTATCTTGGCAGTAGTTTTCTCTAATGTATTGTAAATACGCAGTGGAGTTCCATAAAGTTATTAAACTGGGAGAACCCAATTTACACGGGCGATGATGATTACGAGAGTATTCGCAATTCTCTTCGCTACGCTTATGAGTATTACGACTTTATGTGGGGTAATTTATGGTCATTGGATTAAGGAATTACGTATTCATGCGCAAGTTGAGACAGGTGATCTCAATGTAAACATACGATGTTATAAAGTGTGTGCGCTATGCGCGAAAGTCTACTCAGGGAGTGATGGATCGTGTATTAGGATCGATCTTACTGGATCTAGATGTTGGATGCTATTCATAAAGGTGCTGATTATCAATAATGGAACCATGCCTGTTCGCATGAACTACAAATCCGACTTACCTGTGGGAATTAATTGTAAGACCCATTTCATAGGACCTTTTAAGCTAAATGAGCTTAGCGATATCCTTTCGATAATTAAGGATTGTAAGATACATGATGACATACCAGATCTGGATGTAGGAGAAGCCGTTCTTGCATGTCATGTTATATCGCCTAATGACGATATTAAAGAGGGGATAGCCAATGGAATTGTTACTTATGAGGCAAGGTTCAACTCCTGGGTTAAGACGTTATGTATTGAACTATCGTTTAATATAACCTCATCGCATTGTGATAACTAGGATCGCCATTACGTATCGTACCTCTATATGGATGTTTCACAAGAATTTTTAGTATCCAAGTTTAAGACCAAATGGATGTAGATTTCATGACCTCATCTACTATCGATTCGTTAAAGGAAAGGGCAGGTATCCTATTAGTTGTATTCACCATCGCTACATTGCTTTCGGCAACCTATTTGTATTGGGTTCACTCAATTCCTGTGGAAGAGAAAGAGGAGATAGTATTAGCTAATTATACTCATAACTTTGACTATAACTGTCTGGTGTCTTTAAGGAACAATAGCCTCTACGATGCTCGCTTCATAGATCCTAACAAGGATACTGCATACCTTAGGATTACGGAGTCCCTTGACTTTAACGTATCCTACACATTTAAGATTACGGTTGGAGGAACTGGCAACATAAATTACGTCGTGAACTTGATTCTCAAATCTCCCCTAGGCTGGCAACGTGAACTGGGAACTATAGCTGATGGTAATATCAAGTTCAAGGGCGTAATGGCAACGTTAAGCGATAATTTTAAGATACACCCAAACGCGTATTGGGATCTCATAAATACCATCGAATACGAGACAGGCACGAAGTCTAATAGGTACTCCATAATAGTTGATATAAGGATACATGTATACGTAGTTACGGGCGTTGGAACGGTTAATGAAAACTTCACACCTGTTATTGTAATAAACCTAGAGAGAGGAACCAATAGAGGCGATATAATAACCGTAGATGGAGAAAATACTTTTAGGAAGAGTGAAATAATTAAAATCAACACTATTAGAAGGGACTATATAGTTAATCAGAGGTATTATTCGTACATCCTTACCAGTACTTTAGGAGGAGGATTTATTTTTTCGGTATACCTATTCATTAAGAGCAGGCCCAAGGATAAAAACATTGATAAGATATTACAGGCGTTAGGCGATGTAATAGTTGATATAAAGGAAGAACCTAGCGATTTAAAGGAAAGAACTTTGATTAAAGTCGAGACTCTAGATGACATAATCAAAGTCTCTGATTCATTGCTAAAACCAGTATTACTCCTTAAAAATGGGAAAGAAGCACCTAAATTATATGTTATAGACGAGGACATAGTGTACGAATACACCGTTAAGTGATCAATTAACCGAAAATCATATCAAGAATTTCGTTTATTCTATTAAGGATCTCCTTTCCCTTTCGCGTAGTTACATATACTTTACAGCTATTACGGTACTTAATACTAAGGAAATTCTTTTCGAGAAGAAGAGTAGCATATCTGTCGAATAATTTGAAATTTAGTTTCGCGTTATAGACTATCTCTGTTTTAGTCTTTCCAGTAAGTGCGGAGGTCAGTATATCGCGAATAATTTCCACTTTGCCTCGCTTCAAGGGGCTCAGACCTTGATATTATAATGTAACTTGACTATTAAAGCGTGGTGTAAGCTGGATACATTAAAGCACTACTTAACCTATCATGTACCATACGAGGCTCGTTCAACTGCCTAGAATTTGAATTAACTTAGAGTATACTTCTAAAAAGCGGACACCTTTCTTCGTTATACAAACATCACCATTATCGTTATATTGTATAAGACCTTTATCTCTCATGAAGTTTAAATACTCGTTAAGCTGACTCCAGTTAAGATTTGCCTCATACATTATATGGGTTTTCTTCTTGGTACCTGAACGTACCGTTCTTAGTATAACAGCCATGATATCAAATGGAGAACGTCTGACTATATTTTCTTCTCTACTGAATATACCCCTTCCTCGCATCTTCGCACAGTATGATATATGCTTAACACTACTTAATATTTTTATGAAGTTTGATTATATATCAATGCTTAGCATAATGCCTTATAATATCTCACCCTACTATCCTAACTATCTGGTCGTATAACTTGATGAATTCCTTGCCCTTCTCGGTAATTTTATACCTAACGATTTTCCCGTTATCATCCTTTTCCTCACTAACAAGACCTCTTGATACAGCATATCTCATGTATTTCCTTAACTGTAAAGTATTGAGGTTCGATCTATACATTATATGCGTCTTCTTAGCTCCGCCTCCTGAGGATATTACTTTGAGCATGTCAGCGATTATCTCGATGCTGCTTCTGCTACGATTATTTCTTCCGAAAATACTCACTAGTTTCTGCCTCCCTACCACTTATTTCTATAAGGAATACTAATATGATTTATGTATTTCAAGTACATAGTTGAATACTATAGGCTATAAATGTGGAAATAATTAAAAGTAATTGTTGTATGCAATAAACAAATATATGTGATGATGCCTCAATTTAGTACTCAACGTAAATGGTAAGGCATCATAAGCTTATTTACTTTCTTACGCGAATAACAAAATGGGATAAGATGATGAAACGAGGCATTGTTAGAATAAAACCAATATACATTGGAATATACCACTACCAATACGTTTATGGTAGTGTATGCTCACCTGACGTGAAAGGAACGCCTCCCATAAGGAAAATAACATTAGAAGAGCTAAAGAAGAGAGCCGAGGAAATGGTTGAGAGATTTAAAAAACATGTAGATATTGATTTCATACAAATTGATGAACCCTTCATAATCAAGAAACACAAAGATTTTAGAAAGCTACCTAAGGTACTGAATTATGATGTAGATGCTCTACTTGTGAACTCCATAGGAGCTACCCCCCTTGAGTTATACACGCTATCAACATACGGATTGCCCATAATAGAAAGGTATACGACGAGAGCATTCCTTAGGGCATTAAGGGTAAAGAAGTTTCTTAAAGAGAGCAAGTTCCTGTACATAGGCGAAATACCTTCGTTTTCTGCTCCAAATGGTCCATGGGATTTCTTCAGAATTCAGAGACGATTCGGCATACGTTTTCGCCATATAGAGACTAACGAGTTCTTTAGAATATTTGATTCAATACCAGACGATGAAGCTAGGAAGGTTTTAGAGGAATGGAGGAAGGACTTCGCTAAAGTAGTGGAGCCTTCCGAGAAGGACTTATTGGATGTAGCTCGCGTTTATTTAGCGTTACGTTACCTATGTGAAAGAGAGGATGCTAATGCTGTAACTATAAATTGTGGCCGGTTTACAGAAGAGAGACCGATAGTGCCATGTCTGGCATTTAGCAAGCTAATAGACGAGGGCATTATATGTGGATGTGAAGGAGATATAACAGCATTACTTTCAGCGCTTATCCTTCATGCCGTAAGCGGACAGCCAGTATTGATGGGAAACTTTGGATATAAGCCGGGAATGTTCGAAGCGAGAGAGGGAGAACTCACTATTGAACATGATGTGCTACCTCTTTCAATGGCATCTACGAAGTATATCGTAAGGGACTATCATGGAAGGCGATTTGGAGTTACCGCATATGCGGACATAAAAAGGGGACAGCCGATGACTCTTCTCAATATGAGTAGTAACTTAAATGAAATAACCGTAATAGAGGGAACGATAAAGGGTAGTGAGGATGGTGGGCATTGTCGTGTGATAATCCGTATGGAAGCTAAAGGCGACGTAAAACGAGTGCCGGAGATCTTAGTAGGATCGCAACATATATCGATGACTTTTGGACATTGGTTGGACGCATTACTTGAAGTAGGTAAATTGCTCGACTTAAAGGTACACCATTTGTAGATTATATATGAGTTAGATCAAGCTTTCCTCGAAGTACCGCTTCTGTTTCCTCATGTGTTAACGTAGTTCGCACACCTATTTTATAGTGCCAGTC